>DASUPI010000244.1:0-15821 GCA_036281135.1 Rhodoplanes sp.
CCAGCTCGAACGCCTTGGGATGGCCGAACTGGAATGCGGTCGCGTAATCGAGCTCGGCCGCCTGCTCCTGGATCGCCGCGACGATCGGATCGCGGCTGTGCCCGGCATTGCAGCACCACATGCCGGCGATGCCGTCGATCAGCTTGCGCCCGTCGCCAGTGAAATAGTGCATGCCCTTGGCGCGCACGAGCATCCGCGGCGATTTTTTGAACGCCCGGTTGGCGGTGAAGGGCAGCCAATAGGGTTCGAGATCGTTGGGAACGATCGCATGCGCGCGGGTTTCGGCAAGCGTCATGGGGGCCTCCTTCGGGCTGCGCAAACTAGCCGGAAACGGTGCGCCGGGAAACGCCGCTCTTGCCGCGCCCAATGCCGCCCGAAGCCGCGCAAGCCGCGCGGCCTTGCCCCATGTGTGGGTCTGCGATACCACCGCCGCCTGCCCAGCCAGGGCGCGCCACAAATCGTCATTGCCGGGCTTGACCCGGCAACCCATGGTGACTCGCCGCACGCGCGGACCTGTTGCATGGATGCCCGGGTCAAAACCCGGGCATGACGAGTGAAAGCTGGATTGTCATGACCTCCAAACCGAAGCCGAACAAGCTCAAGGCGCGGCTGCCGCGCGGGCTCTCCGACCGCGGCCCGGCGGAGATCGCCGCGACGCGGCGCATGATCGAGAAAATCCGCGACGTCTATGAGCGCTACGGTTTTGAGCCGGTGGAGACGCCGGCGTTCGAATACACCGACGCGCTCGGCAAGTTTCTGCCCGACCAGGACCGGCCGAACGAGGGCGTATTCTCCTTCCAGGACGACGACGAGCAGTGGCTGTCGCTGCGCTACGACCTGACCGCGCCGCTCGCGCGCTATGTCGCGGAAAATTTTCAGGCGCTCGCTTTGCCGTACCGCAGCTATCGCTATGGCTGGGTGTTCCGCAACGAGAAGCCGGGGCCCGGGCGCTTCCGCCAGTTCATGCAGTTCGACGCCGACACGGTCGGCTCCGCCTCGCCCGCCGCCGACGCCGAAATGTGCATGATGGCCGCCGACACGATGGAGGCCTTGGGCATTCCGCGCGGCAGCTATGTGGTGAAGGTCAACAATCGCAAGGTGCTCGATGGCGTGCTTGAGTCGATCAGCCTCGGCGGAGAGGAGAATGCGGGGCGACGGCTCACGGTACTCCGCGCGATCGACAAGCTGGACAGGTTGGGGCCTGGCGGCGTGCGCGAACTGCTGGGTGAAGGACGTTGGGATGGAGGGGAAGAAGGAAAAGGAGATTTCACGAAAGGTGCGGAGTTATCAAGAGAGCAAATCGATCGACTCATGATCGCCTTCGTCTATCGGCCTACGCCGATGGAAAACGTGGAGGAGACGACGCCGGGAGCAAAATATTTTGGCGAGGTAGAAGGGGAGCCCTGGTTCGTTCGTTATAACAATCGCGAGACGCTTCAAGGGCTTCATGCTAGTCTTTCCAACCATGGGTTTGTAACAGAGGGCTTAGCCGAACTTGAGCAACTCGCAAGCCTTGCTGAAGGCTGCGGATTCGATACGCAGCGCATAAAAATCGATGTCTCCGTCGTTCGCGGCCTGGAGTACTACACCGGCCCGGTATTCGAGGTGGAGCTGACATTCCCGATCGAGGACGAGGACGGAAAGCCCGTGCGGTTCGGCTCGGTCGGCGGCGGCGGGCGCTATGACGGGCTCGTCGCGCGCTTCCGCGGCGAGCCAGTGCCGGCAACCGGCTTTTCCATCGGCGTGTCGCGCCTGCTCGCTGCGCTGAAGCATCTCGGCAAGGTCGAAGACAAACCCGCGCCCGGCCCGGTGGTCGTCACCGTGTTCGACCGCGACCGCATCGCCGACTACCAGCGTATGGTGCAGGAGCTTCGCTCCGCGCCGGTCGATCCGAACAAACCCGACGGCCGAAAAATCCGCGCCGAGCTCTATCTCGGCAATCCGAAAAACATTCCCAACCAGTTCAAATACGCCGACCGCCGCCACAGCCCGTGCGTGATCATCCAGGGCGGCGACGAGAAGAACAATCCGGCCGGTCCGCAGGTCGTCGTGAAGGACCTAATCGTCGGCGCGGAGCTCGCCAAGCTCGAAAAAGGCCGCGAGGAGCATCTGCAGCGCCAGGCCGAGGCGCAGCGCCTCGTGCCGGAGGACCAGCTCGTCGACGCCGTGCGCGCCGTGCTCGCCCGCCACAAGGTGACGTGGGAGTAAACCGGAGTCATCCTCCCCCTTGAAAAAGGGGGAGGGGGATCCGCCCATCGCAGGCAAGCTTGCGCAGCCTGCGCAGGCTTGGCTGCGTCGGCGGTGGAGGGGGCGACCACACCGCCTCCTCCCGCCGCCCCCTCCACCATGCTACGCATGGTCTCCCCCCCGCTACGCGGGGGAGGATAAATAGGCGCACGAGCAGTGGAAGGCTTGTTGCTGATCACCCGGGCCGCAAGCATGAGAGCGCCGGCCAGAACCATCGACGAGGCGCGCCGCCTGCGCCGTGCACTATCCGCCCCGGAAGCGCGCCTGTGGCGCTGCCTCAAAACGCGTACGCCGGAGCAGCCGGTATTCCGGCGTCAACATCCGATCGGGCCTTATGTGATCGACTTCTACTGCGCGAAGGCGCGGCTCGCGATCGAGATCGATGGGGCGAGCCATGACATGGGCGACCGGCCGCAGCGCGATGCGCGCCGCGACGCCTGGCTTGCCGAACGCGGAGTGACCGTAATGCGCATTGCGGCCGCCGATCTGACGCGGCGCTTCGATGACATGGCGGACGCGATCATGCGCATGGCTGCGGAGTTATCTGCGCAGTAGCCCCCTCCACCGCCCTACGGGCGGTCCCCCGCTGCGCGGGGGAGGATGAGTAGTGGTCACATTATCCGCGTTGCTGATGGAGACGAAATGAAGATCGCCATCCTCCCCCGCGCAGCGGGGGAGATGAGTGACGCGCTCACTTCTGGCACTTCGGGCAGAAGAAGGTCGAGCGCCCGCCCTGCACGATGCGCTTGACGACGCCGCCGCAGCCAGGCGTGACGCAAGTGCCGCCCGCGCGGTCGTAGACGCGGAAGCGGTGCTGGAAATCGCCCAGCGCGCCGTCCGTCTGCTGGTAGTTGCGCAGCGACGAGCCGCCCGCCGCGATCGCGTCCTCGAGCACCGCCTTGATCGCCGCGACGAGGGCGACCGCGCGCGCGCTCGGCGCGCCCGCCTTGGTCGCGATGGTCCCCGCCACCCGCTTCGGCGACAGCAGCGCCCGGTGCAGCGCCTCGCACACATAGATGTTGCCGAGCCCCGCCACCACGGTCTGGTCGGACAGCGCCGCCTTCAGGCTCGTCGCCTTCCCGGCGCAGGCGCGCGCCAGCGCGCCCGCGTCGAACGCGGGGTCGAGCGGCTCGGGACCGACCTCCTTCATCAGGGGATGCTCGGCCAGTTCATTACCCGGCACGAGCAGCATCAGCCCGAAGCGGCGCGGATCGTTGAAGGTGATGCGCGCGCCGGACGCCATGTGGAACACGACATGGTCGTGCGCGCGCGCCTCCGAGCGCGGATACCGGAACGCGCCGGGCGTCGCTTCCCCGTCCTCGCTGCTCACGCGGAACGAGCCCGACATGCCGAGATGCATCATCAGCACCTCGCCGGAGGACAACTCGGCCAAGAGATATTTCGCGCGCCGCTTGAGCGCGGTGACGGTCTTGCCCTCCAGCCGTCCGGCGAAATCGTTCGGCAGCAGCCGGCGCAGGTCGGGCCGGCGCGCCTCGACCTTGACGAAGCGCGCGCCCTCCATCGCAGGTGCGAGCCCGCGGCGGACCGTCTCGACTTCCGGCAGTTCGGGCATTCCTTGACCACCTACTCCCCTCGCAGGAGAGTGCGTCCGTTCCCTCTCCCCGCAAGAGAGGGTGGCGAACGCCGAAGGCGTAAGCCGGGTGAAGGATTTAGCGCGCCGCCGCCACGGGAGGCCAGTCCATTCGCGCGTCGTAACCCCGCTAACGGGCTGTGTGGAATCGCCGGGCGAGCCGCGCTATGGTCCGCGCCGGCCGAGGACCCACCAAATGACCAACACCGCTCCCGACACGCATTTCGGCTTCCGCACGGTGCCGCTCGACGAGAAGCAGGCGCTGGTCGACGACGTTTTCCATTCGGTCGCGCGCCGCTACGACCTGATGAACGACCTGATGTCGGCCGGGCTGCACCGCGCCTGGAAGGACGTGCTGGTCACCAAAGTGAACCCGCCGAAGAGCGGACGCCCGTTCGCCCTGCTCGACGTGGCGGGCGGCACCGGCGACATCGCCTTCCGCGTGGTCGAAGCGGGCGGCGCCGGCGTGCGCGCCACCGTATGCGACATCAATCCGGAAATGCTGGCGGTCGGGCGCGAGCGCGCGATCGACCGCTGGCTCGACGACCGGGTCGCCTTCATCGAGGGCAATGCCGAGGCGCTGCCCTTTCCGGCAAAGAGCTTCGACGCCTGCACGATCGCCTTCGGCATCCGCAACGTGCCGCGCATCGAGGCGGCGATCGCCGAGGCCTTCCGCGTGCTCAAGCCGGGCGGACGCTATCTCTGCCTCGAATTTTCCAATGTCGACGTGCCGTGGCTCGACACGCTGTACGATCTGTACTCGTTCAACGTCATCCCGGCGCTCGGCCAGGTGGTGGCGGGCGACGCGGAGGCCTACCGATACCTCGTCGAATCCATCCGCAAATTTCCCAAGCCGCAGGCATTTGCCGCGATGCTCCGCGCGGCGGGCTTCCGCCGCGTCGAAGCGCGCGTGATGTCGGGCGGGATCGTCGCGCTTCATTCGGGCTGGCGGCTGTGAGTTCCGCATGAGGCGCCGAATCCATTGCTTGCTGACATCCGGACGCCTGGCTTTCGCGCGCGGCCGTCCGCTTCTATTCAGGTCACACCTCTCCCCGGCGGGGAGAGGTGACGGCAAGTCCCTGCTCTTGCATTTCCATCGACTGAAGCCGTTCGCTCAGGACCGCCCTCTCCCGCGACTGGGCGAGGCAAATGGCGCCCTTGCTCCGTGATCCCGCCCCTCTCCCATCTGACCCGCCTTGCGCGCGCCGGTTTCGTATTCGCGCGCGAGGGCGTGCTCGGTCTGATCGATCCGACGCCGTTTCCGGCCACGGTGCGGGCGGGCCTGCGGCTCGCCCGCCTGCTGGAGCGCCCGACTACGGTCTCGAGCGCAATCCGACTGTCGGCGGCGCTGTCGGCGCTCGGCCCGAGCTATGTCAAGCTCGGCCAGTTCCTCGCCACCCGCCCGGACGTGGTCGGCCCGGCGATCGCGGCCGACCTCGAAAGCCTGCAGGACAAGATGGCGCCGTTCCCGCAGGCCGAAGCGGAAGCCGCGGTGGAGAAGGCGCTCGGCGCTCCAGTCAAGTCGCTCTTCGCGGCATTCGGGCCGGCGGTCGCCGCCGCCTCGATCGCCCAGGTTCACCGGGCCGAGATCGACACGCCAGCCGGGCGCCGCAGCGTCGCCGTGAAGGTGCTGCGGCCGGGGATCGAGCAGAGCCTGAAGGTCGACCTCGACGCGTTCCGCTTCGCCGCCCGCCAGGCGGAGCGCTTTTCCGCCGAAGCGCGACGGCTGCGGCTGACCGAGGTCATCGCGACGCTCTCGCGCACCGTCGCGATCGAGCTCGACCTGCGGCTTGAAGCGGCGGCCGCGTCGGAAATAGCGGAGAACACCAAGGACGACCCGGATTTCCGCGTGCCGGCGATCGATTGGGACAAGACCGCGCGCGACGTGCTCACGCTCGAATGGATCGACGGCACGCCCCTCTCCGACCGGGCGGGGCTGGTCAAGCGCGGCCTCGACCTGCCGAATCTCGGCCGCGCGGTGATCCAGAGCTTCCTGCGCCACGCCGTGCGCGACGGCTTTTTCCATGGCGACATGCACCCCGGCAACTTGTTCATCGACCGGGACGGACGCCTCGTCGCGGTCGATTTCGGGATCATGGGCCGGCTCGGCGTGAAGGAGCGGCGCTTCCTTGCCGAAATTCTGTTCGGCTTCATCACCCGCGACTACCGGCGAACGGCGGAAGTGCATTTCGAGGCCGGTTATGTGCCGGAGCACCATTCGGTCGAAAGCTTCATGCAGGCGATTCGCGCGATCGGCGAGCCGATCCACAACCGCCGCGCCGAAGATATCTCGATGGCGAAGCTGCTGACCTTGCTGTTCGAGGTCACGGCCTTGTTCGACATGCGCACGCGGCCCGAATTGCTGCTCCTGCAGAAGACGATGGTGGTGACCGAAGGCGTCGCGCGCATGCTCGATCCCAAGCTCGACATCTGGAGCACGTCCGAGCCGGTGGTGCGTGATTGGCTCACGCGCAATCTCGGGCCCGCTGGGCTCCTCGAAGACGCGGCGCAGGGCGCGGGCGAGGTCGGCCGCTTCCTTGCCGCCGCGCCGTCGCTGCTCGCGCGCGCCGGGCGGGTCGCCGAGAAGATCGAGCACGCGACCCGCGACGGCATCGTGCTCGCCGCGGAAACGGTCGCCGGAATCGGGGAAGCGCATGCGCGCCGCAACCGCTCCAGCACGATCGCGCTCTGGGTGATCGCCGCGCTGCTCGCCCTGCTGCTGGTCTGGCGGTGACCGGGCCAAATCCTGGCCGTTCGGTAAATGCGAAGCACGTCGGAAGAATGGCGCCTGGAGAGTAGGTTCCTGTAAAACCACTGGGTGATTTGATTGCATTGACTGCAATGCTGTCGCAACCTACCTTTTGCCGTCAGGAGAGAGCGACATGGCCACTATGACAATCAGGAATCTGGACGCTCGCGTAAAAGAGTCGATCCGATTGAGGGCCGCGAAAGGCGGGCATTCAATGGAGGAGGAGGCGCGGCGACTGCTGACCGTGGCGGTCGATATTCCGTCTGACCAGGAGATCGGCCTCGCCACCGCCATTCGGCGGCGGTTCGAGCCGCTCGGGAAGCTTGAGCTTCAGCGCTTGCCGCGCGGGCGAATGCGCACGCTCCCGCAATTCAAGTGATGTTTGTTCTCGACACGAACGTGCTGTCGGAGATTATGGACCCGCACGGCGCTCAGGAGGTTCTCGCCTGGTGCGATCCAATTCCGCGAAGCGACCTCTTCACGACCGCCTTGTGTCAGGCTGAGGTACTATACGGCATTGCAATAATGGCGAAGGGCCGCAAGCGCGACGGTTTGATCGCCGCTGCAGATACAATGTTTGCTGAGGACTTCCGCGGTCGTATCCTTCCGTTTGACGAGCGGGCTGCGGGCCACTTTGCAGACATTTTCGCAACTCTCAAACGGCGAGGCAAGCCGATCAGGATAGTCGATGCGCAGATAGCGGCTATCGTACGGGCGCGCGGCATGATCATCGTGACCCGGAACACGAAGGACTTCAAGAACTGCGAAATCGGTATTTTGAACCCCTGGTCCCGTGAGTGACCGATGACCCTGGCCTCCAAGCGCATCCTCCTCCTGATCGGCGGCGGCATCGCGGCGTATAAATCGCTCGACCTCATCCGCAGGCTGAAGGAGCGCGGCGCGGGCGTGCGCGTGATCATGACCAAGGCCGCGCAGCACTTCGTCGCGCCGCTGTCGGCCGGCGCGATCGCGGGCGAGCGCGCCTATGTCGACCTGTTCGACGCGGTGACCGAGTTCGACATCGGCCATATCCGGCTCGCGCGCGACGCCGATCTCGTGGTGGTCGCGCCGGCGACCGCCGACCTGATGGCCAAGATGGCCGGCGGCCATGCCGATGATCTCGCTTCGACGGTGCTGATCGCAACCGACAAGCCGATCCTGATCGCGCCGGCAATGAACCCGCATATGTGGAGCCACAGGGCGACGCAACGCAATCTCGCTCAGCTTACAGCTGACGGCGTCGCGACTGTCGGGCCGAACGAGGGCGAGATGGCGGAGGCGGGCGAAGCCGGCCCGGGGCGCATGGCGGAGCCGCTGGAGATCGTTGCGGCGATCGAAAGACTCATTGCCGCGCGCAGCGCCCCGCGCGGCGTGCTTGCCGGCCGGCACGTCCTCGTCACCTCGGGTCCGACCCATGAGGCGATCGACCCGGTGCGCTATCTCGCCAATCGCTCGTCCGGCAAGCAGGGCCACGCGATCGCGCGCGCCGCCGCCGAGGCGGGCGCGACCGTCACGCTCGTGTCCGGACCGGTCAAGCTGCCGGACCCGCCGGGCATGCGGGTCGTGCATGTCGAATGCGCGCGGGCGATGCTCGCCGCGGTAGAGGCGGGACTACCGGCCGACGCCGCCGTCTTCGCCGCCGCCGTCGCCGACTGGCGGGTGGCCGAAACCCGCGCCCAGAAAACGAAAAAGACGACGGCCGGCCCTCCCATGCTCGCGCTCGTCGAAAATCCGGACATCCTCGCGACCATCGCCAGGCACAAAGCGAACCGGCCGCGCCTCATCGTCGGTTTCGCCGCTGAAACCGAGCGCGTGATCGAGAACGCGCGCGATAAGCTGGCAAAGAAGGGCTGCGACTGGATCGTCGCCAATGACGTGTCGAAAGAAACCGGAATCATGGGCGGCGATCGCAACACGGTGCACCTTGTCACCGCGCGTGGGATCGAGGCCTGGCCGAGCCAATCCAAAGAGGAAGTCGCGCGCGCGCTCGTCGCCCGCATCGCGGAGGCGCTGAAAGCCCCGGCAGTGCCGGCGCAATGAGCAAGTCGGAGATTTGCATCCTGCGCCTGCCGCACGGCGCCGACCTCCCGCTGCCGGCCTATCAAAGCGCGGGCGCGGCGGGGCTCGATCTGCTCGCCGCCGTGCCCGCGGATGCGCCGCTGATCATCCCGCCGGGCGGCCGGGCGACGGTGCCGACGGGATTTGCGCTCGCTTTGCCGGAAGGGACCGAAGCGCAGGTGCGGCCGCGTTCGGGGCTTGCCGCGCGGCATGGCGTGACGGTGCTCAACAGCCCCGGCACCGTCGATGCGGACTACCGCGGGGAAGTGCTCGTCGTCCTCGCAAATTTCGGGGACGCGCCTTTTTCGGTCAGCCGCGGCGCGCGCATCGCCCAACTGGTCATCGCCCCGGTGTTGCGCCCCGCGCTGCGCGAGGTTGCGGCGCTCGACCCGACGTCGCGCGGAAGCGGCGGGTTCGGCTCGACCGGAATGACGAGTGTCCGGGACTAATAGGTCCGGTCACCGCCTTCGGACAGGCGATATTTGCCGCGCCATCGCATGTTCACTCTCTGGACTCTTCCGGTCGGACTCCGGAAGAGGGTACAGTGCGTGTCTTGATTCGTGTCAGTCGCCGGCGTTTGCGGCGCGTGTTTTTTGAGCTTGGGACGTCCGCCGTCGTTCGGGGTGGAGTTTTTCCGCGTCAGTATCTGTGTCGGAGTGCGCACCGGGTTCGCGCGGCGGTGCGGTTATCAAATTTTGATCGATTGCCCGGGGTGAATGCGGGCCGGGCAGGGGCCAAGCGATGGCGGATGTCGCCGGAACGAGAAGCGGACATCTTCGATTCCGTCGGCGCATAGCCGGGCTAGTGCGCGGGGCTGCGGGCGCAGCCCCTCTCGCGGCAAGCCCCGCCGCCGCCCAGACCCCGGTCGATTTCGAGCTCGGCCGCGCCTATGTGCAGCTCCTCGCGCGCCTCGGTGCGCATGAGCTCGCCGCGCTCGCGCTTTTTCTCGGCGTGTTTGTCTTTGCGGTCCTGACCGCGATCATGCTGGTGCGCACCCACAATCGCGCGGCCATGCGCGACGGCCGGTCGCGTGCGGAGATTGCATCGCTGCAGTCGGACGTTGATCGGCTCGCCACGCTGGTGATGTCGGAGCCGCAGATTCTCGTCGTATGGACCGCGGGAAGCGAGGAGCCGGAGGTCATCGGCAAGGTTTCGTTCATTTCTCCCACGCTCGCCCCGCAGGACATCCTCGCCTTCGCGCGCTGGCTCGGCCCCGATCTCGCCCATGCGGTGGCGGACGCGATCGAACGGCTGCGAACGCAAGGAGAGGCCTTCTCCCTCCTGCTCACGACCCTCACCGGCCGACATATCGAAGCCGACGGCCGGGCGATGGGCGCCTTCGCGGTGATGAAGCTGCGCGACGTCACGGGTGCCAAGCGCGAGGTCGCCGAGCTCAGCGCCCGCTGCCAGCGCCTGCAGAGCGACGCCGACGCCTTGCGCAGCCTGGTGGAGGCCCTCCCCTCGCCGGTTTGGATGTGCGATGCGGCGGAACGGCTCGTCCTCGTGAACGCGGCCTATGCCCGCGCGGTCGAGGCCCCCGATGCCGCGACCGCCCTTGCGCGGGGCTTCGACCTGCTCGCGCTCAGCGAGCGCGAGGAAATCCGCCGGCTTGCCGCCAACGGCGGCTATAGCGGGCGGCTGCCCGCGATGGTCGGCGGATGCCGGCGCATGATGGACGTGATCGAGGTGCCGATCGCGCGCGGACGGGTCGGCATGGGCATCGACGCGAGCGAGGCGGAGCGTTTGCGGGCGGAACTCGCGCGCATGCTCGACGCGCACCGCCGCACCCTCGACCAGCTCGCGACCGGCGTCGCCGTGTTCGACGCCGACCGCAAGCTCTCCTTCCATAATGCCGCCTATCGCTCGCTGTGGGATCTCGATTCCGCCTTTCTCGAAGAGGGACCGAGCGACGGGCAGATTCTCGATCGCCTGCGCGCGTCGCGCCGCCTGCCCGAGCAGCAGGACTTCAAGCAATGGAAGCGCAACCTCCTCAAGGCGTATCAGTCGACGGAGACCGAAGAGCACGAGTGGCACCTGCCAGATCGCCGCACGCTCCGCGTCGTCACCACGCCCAATCCGGAAGGCGGCGTCACCTATCTCTTCGACGACATCACCGAGCGGCTCGAACTCGAGCGCCGGTTCGACGCGCTGATCCGCGTGCAAGGCGAAACCCTCGACAACCTCGCCGAGGCGGTCGCCGTGTTCGGGAGCGACGGACGGCTGCGCCTGTTCAATCCGGCCTTCGCCCAAAGCTGGAAAATGCCCGCCTCCGCATTGACGGAGCGCCCGCATATCGAGGCGGTGATCGGCCTGTGCCGGCCGCTGCATCGGGACGATCACACCTGGAGCGGGTTACGCGAGGCGGTAACGGCGCTCGACAAGCGCGACCCGATCTCCGGCCGCATCGAGCGCAATGATGGCAGCGTGATGGATTTCGCGACGGTTCCCCTGCCCGATGGCGCGACGCTCGTCACCTTCCAGGACGTGACCGACTCGGTGAACGTGGAGCGCGCGTTGCGCGAGCGCAACGAGGCGCTGATCGCCGCCGACGAAATCAAGCTCGACTTCGTCCACCACGTCTCCTATGAGCTGCGCTCGCCGCTCACCAATATCATCGGCTTCGCCCATTTCCTCGGCGATCCGTTGACCGGGCCGCTCAACGACAAACAGACCGAGTATCTCGGTTACATCACCACCTCCACCAATGCGCTGCTCGCGATCATCAACAACATTCTCGACCTCGCGACGATCGACGCCGGCGCGATGACGCTCAATCTCGGACAAGTGGACATTCGCTCGACCATGGAGGCGGCCGTCGAGGGCGTGCAGGACCGTCTCGTCAAAGACGGGATCGTCCTCGACCTGCGAGCCGACCCCGACATCGGCAGCTTTGTCGGCGACGGGCGGCGCGTCCGGCAGGTTCTATTCAACCTCCTGTCGAACGCGATCGGCTTCTCCCCCCGGAACGGCCGGGTGTCGCTTTGCGCCGAGCGAAACGAGGAAGCGGTGGTTTTCCTGGTCGCCGACCAGGGCCCGGGCATACCGGTGGAGATGGCGGACAAAGTGTTCGACCTGTTCGAGACGGACCCGCGCGGATCGAGCCACCGCGGCGCCGGGCTCGGGCTCTCGATCGTGCGTTCTTTCGTCGAACTGCATGGCGGCACCGTCCGCATCGAATCCGGGATTGGACACGGCACGACAGTGGTGTGTACGTTTCCGCTTCCCGGCGCAGCCGCGCGAACGGCTGCCGAATGAATTACCCATAAGGCATGATGGAACCCACTCCGTCGGGCGGCTCGAGTATCACGCTCACTTTGGCGAACGAACAAGCGATGCGGGATCTCGCCGTCGATCTCGCAAATGCGCTTGATCCGGGCGATGTCGTCGCTCTTTCCGGCGATCTCGGCGCGGGCAAGACGGCGCTCGCCCGCGCGATGATCCGCCATCTGGCCGGCGATCCGACGCTCGACGTGCCGAGCCCGACCTTCACGCTCATGCAGAGCTATGAGCTGCCGCGGTTCGTGCTGGTGCATGCCGACTTTTTCCGTCTCGCCGGACCCGACGATCTGCGCGAGCTCGGCTTCGAGGACTTGCCGGCCGGGGCCGTGCTGCTGATCGAATGGCCGGACCGGGCCCCGGAGCTCCTGCCCGGGAACCGGCTCGAAATCGAGATCAAGCTTGATCTCGAGCACGGCCCGGATTACCGGAGCGTGCGCATCACCGGCTACCGGGCGTTCGCGCAGCGCACGGCGCGGCTCCCGAAAGCGCGGGAATTTCTGGAGGAGGCCGGCTTCGGCGAGGCGGCTCGGGTGCGTCTCGCCGGCGACGCCTCGACCCGCTCCTACGAGCGGCTGACGCTCGGCGAGCGCAGCGCCATCTTGATGAATGCGCCGCGCCGCGCCGACGGCCCGCCGGTCAAGCACGGGCGGCCCTACAGCGCGATCGCGCATCTCGCGGAAGATGTCCGCCCCTATGTCGCGCTCGCGAACGCATTACGCGGGCACGGCCTCTCCGCGCCGGAGATCTATGCCGCCGATATCGAGGGCGGGTTCGTCCTGATCGAGGACCTCGGCAACCGAGTCGTGGTCGCGGGCGATCCGCCGGTGCCGATCGCCGACCGCTACCGGACTGCGGTCGACCTGCTCATCGAGCTGCACGGTCTCGCGCTTCCGCCCGAGATTCCGGTCACGCCGAACGTCGTGCACCGCCTGCCCGTCTACGACCTCGACGCCTTCATGATCGAGATCGAGCTGTTGCTGGACTGGTATCTGCCGCGCCTTTCGGCGACCCCGACCGTGACCGCACGCAGCGCCTTCCTGTCCTTCTGGCGCCAGGCGCTCGCGCCTGTGCTCGCCGCGCCGAAGACCTGGGTTCTGCGCGACTTCCATTCCCCCAACCTGTTGTGGCTGCCGAAGCGCACCGGCATTGCGCGGATCGGCATCCTCGATTTCCAGGATGCTCTCCTCGGGCCCGCGGCCTATGATCTCGCCTCGCTGCTGCAGGACGCCCGGGTGGACGTGCCGGAGGCGCTCGAGATCGAGCTGATCGGCCGCTATGTGCGCGCGCGCCGGGAGGCCGATCCGAACTTCGACGTTCCCTATTTCGCGCAACTCTATTCGACGCTCGCCGCCCAACGCGCCTCTAAGATACTCGGTATCTTCGCGCGCCTCGAGCAGCGCGACCGCAAGCCGCAATACCTCCGCCACATGCCGCGCGTCGCGACCTATCTGCAGCGCGCACTCGCCCACCCCGCGCTCGCGCCGATCAAGGCCTGGTGCAATGCCTATGTCCCGCCGCCGCCGGTGTGACCGCGCGCGACCGCGACCTGGGGTGAGTTCCTGAGCGGGTCAGCGGTCGTCGATCATCCCGACTTGGGCTTCGGCCCGCGCTGCGGCTTCTTCTCCGGCACGGCGCCCTGCGGGTCGAACCCGACATAGATCACGTAACGGTCGAGCTCGTCGCGCGGCGGCATCGGCACCGACATGTCTTCCATCACATGGGTGAAGGGAACATTGAGTTGGTCGGACGAGATCGAGACCGGCACCATGTAGAGCTTCGACCAGATCGTCTTCGGCTGGACGCCTTCCTGCACCAGCACGTAGCGCAGCGGCACCGTGGTGTCGCCCGGGGCGCCGGCGGGACCAAGGATCAGGCGTCCCTGCACCCCGACCTTGATGGACAGCGTCCCGGCATTCACCGCGCATTGCCGCGCGGTGCGCACGAACGTCGCTTGATAGCGGACGGCGAGGGCCTGATCGGCGCCGGGGGCGTTCATCTG
The DNA here is from genome assembly GCA_036281135.1 of Rhodoplanes sp. Taxonomy (GTDB): domain Bacteria; phylum Pseudomonadota; class Alphaproteobacteria; order Rhizobiales; family Xanthobacteraceae; genus Rhodoplanes. The sequence goes on from DASUPI010000244.1 coordinate 13,924, forward strand.
CAAGGTCGCCGCACCTTGGCGGATGTCGGTCGGCGGACACGTGACGTCGGTCGAGCCGGGCGAACCGGATTGGGCTGCGCCGGGCGAACCGGACTGCGCGACCGCCGCGCTGTCCGAACCGCCGCCGAACAGATTGCGGAAGCGGTCCGTGAAGGATTGCGAGCGCGCAGCCGCAGGGGCAGCCGTAGGCGGCTGCTGGTTGCTGAGTATCTCGTCGGTCGACGAGCATCCGCCGGCGAGCGCAACAAGAGAAAGGCCGAGCGCCGACCGCCGCAGGCCGCGTCCTGCCGCTGCGGGCCAACCGGTCCACGCCGCAGCAGGGTGCGAGACTGGCTTCGCTCCGTTTGAAGCCGCGCCCCGTAAAAGCGGGCCGGCATCGCAATCGCGTCCTTGCCTGCTCATGGCTGCGGATCGTCCTTGAGCCGGGCATAAAGCAGATGGTCCTGCCATATCCCGTTGATGCACAGATATTCGCGCGCATAGCCCTCGCGGCTGAAGCCGCAGGACTCGAGAAGACGGATCGAGGCGCGGTTGGTCGGAATGCAGGCCGCCTCGAGACGATGCAGACGCAGCACCGAGAACGAATAGGGCGCGATCACGCGCACCGCCGCGCTCATATAGCCGCGCCGCACGAAGGGCGCGCCCATCCAGTAGCCGATGCTTCCGGCCTGCGCGACGCCGCGCCGGACATTGGCAAGCGTCAGACCGCCCACCAAGCCGCGTCCGGCGGTGCAGAAGATGAAGAACGCGTAGGACTGATCGCTGCGTTGATCCTCCACATAGCGCTTGAGCCGCCGGCGGAAGGCGCCGCGGGTCAGATCGTCGATCGGCCAGGTCGGCTCCCAGGGCGTCAGGAATTCCCGGCTCTTCTCGCGCAGCATCGCCCATTCCTCGTAGTCCGCCATCAGCGGCGGCCGCAGGACGACGCCCGTTCCCTCGATGGTCGCGGTCTGCTCCGAAAGGCTCACTGAGCGGAAGAACGCCATGGGTGTTCGCGTATTCGATGCCTGGCTATCCGGGCTTATCCGCCCGGATCACGCCGCCTTCAAAGCAAGACTTTCCGCGATTGCGGCGGCCCTTTCAAGTCCGCCCGGCCCGAGGGCGGCCACCGCCGGCCGGCTGCGCGACATCAGCGATCGACCGGCCGCGCGCGCGCTCTCCACGGTGACGCGGTCGACCAGCGCGACGATCTCGGCGATCGTAATGACGCGGCCGTGAATGATCATGTGGCGGGCGAGCTGTTCCGCGCGCGCCCCCGAGCTTTCCAGCGCCATCAGGAGACCTGTCTTCATCTGTGCCTTGGCGCGGGCGACCTCCGCCTCGGTGAGCCCGGCGGCGGCCGCCTCCATCTCGCCCACGATCACGCGCATGAGCTCCGCCGCATCGGCGGCGTCGGTGCCGGCATAAAGCCCGAACAGGCCGGTATCCACATAGGGCGCGTGAAAGGTGTAGATCGAATAGCAGAGACCCCGCTCTTCCCGCACTTCCTGGAACAGCCGCGAGGACATGCCGCCGCCCAGTATGTTGGTGAAGACCTGGAGGCTGTAGAGCGAGGGGTCGCGCTGCGGCAACCCTTCCAGCGCGAGCGCGATATGCACCTGTTCGAGATCGCGCGGCTCGATATGGACGCCGCCCCTGAACGTCGCCGACTCGGGGCCGGCGGGCGCCGGGCCGGCGAACTCGCCGAACCGATGTTCGACCTCGTCGACGATCGCCGCATGCTCGACCGCCCCCGCCGCCGCCACCACGGTCGACGGCGCGCGATAATTGCGGCTGAGATAGCTGCGCAGTTTGCCCGCATCGACCGAGCGCACCATGTCCGGCGTGCCGAGAATCGAGCGACCGACCGGCTGGTTGGCGAAGGCGGTCGCCTGCAGGCAGTCGAACACGAGGTCGTC
>DASUPI010000245.1:0-4233 GCA_036281135.1 Rhodoplanes sp.
GTGAAAGGTTCGTTCGCCAGTGCCGGCCCTTCGACCAACGGGCCAGGCGCGGAAGCGGCAGTGCGTTTGGGGGATAGTTTAACGGTAGAACAGCGGACTCTGACTCCGTTAGTCGAGGTTCGAATCCTCGTCCCCCAGCCACGCAAATGTGCGCCGGCACCGCCCCGTCCTTAGCCCGAGCGACGACTTACGCGGTTATCCATCCGGCGCGCGCAGGCGATAGCCGATGCCGGTCTCCGTCAAGATGTGCTGCGGGCGTTCGGGATCGGCTTCGATCTTCTGACGGAGCTGCCGGACATAGACGCGCAGATATTGCGGGTCGGTCGTCTCGTCCCACAGTTCCCGCAATAGCAATCGGTGCGTCAGCACCTTGCCGACGTGCTGAACCAGCACGCGCAAAAGATCGTACTCCTTGGGCGAGAGCTTCACCTCCTCGTCGCGCACTCTGACGATGCGGCGCACGAGATCGACCGACAGGTCGCCGGCGCGAAAGATCGGCCGTTCGCCGTGGACCTGAAGCTGATGGCGCAGCGCCGCCCGCATGCGCGCGAGCAGCTCCTCCATGCCGAAGGGCTTGGTGACATAGTCGTCGGCGCCGAGGTCGAGCGCGCGCACCTTGCCGGCTTCGTCGCCGCGGCTCGACAGCACCACGATGGGCACGCTTTCATTGCGCGCCCGGAGCGTTCGCAGCAGATCGAGTCCCGGCATGTCCGGCAGGCCGAGGTCGAGTATGATCAGGCCGGGGGTTTCCGCGAGCAGATCGAGCGCGGTCTTGGCGTTCGGCGCTTCTAACACCGTATAACCCTGGGTGCTCAGGCCCATCCGCAACAGCTTGCGAATGGGCGGTTCGTCTTCGATGACGAGGACCTTGAGCGGGGCAGCGCTCATGCGGCGGTGTCCAGCCGCTTGGCGGATGCAGGGATCGGGAGCTTGATGGTCAGCACCGCGCCGGTCCGGTCCGTACGGTTCGCGGCCGTGATCGTGCCGCGCATGGCCTCGATGAAACCGCGCGCGATCGCAAGCCCCAAGCCCGTTCCGGCCCGCACCTGGTCGCTCTTCTGCGCCCGGAAGAACTTGTCGAAGATGTGCGCCAGGTCGGACGCAGGAATGCCCTCGCCCTCATCGATGATCTGCAGCGAGACGGCGGATGCGTCCTGCCAGCCTCGGATGTGTATGAGGGTTCCGGGAGGCGAGTATTTCGCGGCGTTGTCGAGCAGATTGAACAGCGCCTGCTCGAACAGGACGGCGTCGATATCCAGCATCGGCAGGTCGGCCGCGAGGCTCACTTCGACGCGATGGCTGGCGAGAATCTTGCTCGCGCGCTCCAACGCGCTCCCGACGATCTCGCCCACATCGTGCAGGGCTCTGTTCGGCACGACCGCACCCGACTCGAGCCGGGTCATGTCGAGCAGATTGGCGATGAAGCGGTTGAGCCGGTCCGACTCCTCGATGATGGTTGCGAGCAGGTCGAGCTTCTGCGGCTCGGTAAGCGCGTTCGGGAGATCGCGCAGCGTGCCGGCGGCGCCGAACACGGCCGCAAGCGGCGTCTTGAGATCGTGCGAGATCGAGGTCAGGAGCGCGGAGCGCAACCGGTCGGTGTCGATTGTCCGCTTGACCCGGTCCATGTCCTCGACGAGATGGACGCGTTCGATCGCGAGCGCGCTCTGGTCGATCAACGCATCGAGCAGCCGGCGCTCGTCCGGGCTCAGCAGCGGGCCTTGCTTGTCGCTGTCGATGCCGATGACGCCGACCGCGCCGCGCCCGGTTCGCATCGGCAGGAACAGGCGCTTCGCGCCCGGCAGCGTGTCGGAGCCGCGCCCGGCGACGCGATCGTTCTCCCAGGCCCATTTGGCCGCTGCGATGTCGGAATCGCCGAGCCGATCCTCCGGCGGATAACCGGCTTTGACGACGATCAACTGGTTCTCCGGCAGCAGGATCACCACATGCACCGTCAGCATCAGCGCGATCTGATAGGCGCTCGCCCACAGCACATCGTCGAGCGTGCCGATGCCGGCGAGCTTGCGGCTGAAGGAGTAAAGCGCCTCGGTCGTGCGTGCCCGGTTCATCGCGGCGTCGGCCTGCGTCCGCACGCGCGCGGCGACCTGCGATACGAGAATCGCCATGGCGCTGAAAAAGAAGAACGCGACGACATGGGTCGGATCGGCGATAGTGAGCGTATAGATCGGCGGCATGAAGAAGAAGTTGTAGCAGAGTGACGACGCCACGCTCACGAACAGTGACGGCCAGAGACCGAAACGCACCGCGATCCCGACCACGGCGGTGAGAAAGACGAGATCGACATTCTCGATGCCGAAATACGGGTAGATCAAGATGCCGACCCCGAGCGCCGCGGCGACCGCGAGCAGCGCAATCGCATAAGGGCGCGGGTCGAGGGGCTCGCGCTTTTCAGCCGTCTTGACATGGGTCTTCGGAACCGGGCCGCCCTCAAGGTCGTCGCCCGCGATCACATGCACGCTGATATTACCGGCGCTCCGCACGAGATCGTGCACCACCGAACCATGCAAGAGCTCGAACCAGCGCGAGCGGGCGGACTTTCCGAGCACGATCTGGGTGATGTTGTTGGCGCGCGCATAGCGCAGCACGTCATCGGCTGTGCGCTTGTCGCCGCCGCCGGGAATGGTGACGGCCTCACCACCGAGCGCCTGCGCCAGCCGCAGCGTATCGGCGACGCGGTCGCGCTCCTCCTCGCTGAGCCGTCGCGCCCGGCGGCCCTCGATAAACAAGGCCGAGAACGGAGCGTGCAGCCGGTCCGACAGGCGCTTGGCGTAGCGCACGAGACCAGCGGCGCGGTGGTCTTCGCTGACGCAGACCAGCACGCGCTCGCCCGCCGCCCAGGGCCCAGGGATCGCGCGCGCCTGCATCTGCGAGAGCAGCTGCTCGTCGACCCGCTCGGCGGTGCGGCGCAAAGCAAGCTCGCGCAGCGCCGTCAGATTGGCGGGCGAGAAGAAGTGCTCCAGCGCGCGCTCGGCCTGCTTGGGAACGTAAACCTTTCCTTCCTTGAGGCGCTGGATCAGGTCGTCCGGCGTGAGATCCACGAGCTCGATCGCATCGGCGCGGTCGAACACCTGGTCCGGCACGGTCTCGCGGACGCGCACGCCGGTGATCTGCGCGACCACGTCGTTCAGGCTCTCGATGTGCTGGATGTTGACCGTGGTGTAGACGTCGATGCCGCGGTTGAGCAGCTCTTCGACATCGAGATAGCGTTTCGGGTGGCGGCTGCCCAGCGCGTTGGTGTGAGCAAGTTCATCGACAAGGGCGAGCTGGGGGCGGCGCGCAATGATCGCGTCGAGGTCCATCTCGTCGAGCGCCTGCCCGCGGTAGTCGATGTGCTTGCGCGGGATGACTTCAAGGCCGTCGAGCAGCGCCTGGGTCTCCTTGCGGCCATGCGTCTCGACCACCCCGACGACAATATCCGCGCCGTCCTTCTCCTTGGCGCGCGCGCTCTGCAGCATCTCGTAGGTCTTGCCGACGCCGGGCGCAGCGCCGACGAAAATCTTCAGCCTGCCGACGCCTTTCTCCTCCCGGCGCGCTGCTTCGAGCAAGGCTTCCGGCGAAGGTCGTTGATCGGGGTCACGCTGATCCGCCATAGCGCCATTCAGGGGCTCGTCGATCGCGCCCGCGACGTCAAGGCGCTGCGCGATCCAGGGCTAGGTTCAGTGCCAGCACGTTCACGCGCGGCTCGCCGAGAATACCGAGCACGCGCGGCTCGACATGCGCGCCGACCAGTTGGCGCACGCGATCTTCGGGCAGGTTCCGCGCCTTTGCAACCCGCGGGGCTTGGAATAGCGCCGCCTCCGGCGTGATGTGTGGGTCGAGTCCGCTGGCCGAGGTGGTCACGAGGTCGATCGGAACCGCCGCGCCGGCGTTTTCCTGCTTGAGCGTGTCGAGATCGCCCTGCACCCGTTCGACCAGGGCCTTGTTGGTCGGTCCGAGATTTGAGCCCATCGAGTTGGCCGCGTTATACGGCGCGGAAACCGACTTCGTGGGATCGGCCGGGTCCGGGCCGGTGGTCGCGGACAGCCGTCCGTGGAAATAGCGGTCGCTCGTGAAGCTCTGGCCGATCAGCTCCGACCCGATGACTTTGCCGTCGCGTTCGATCAAGCTTCCCTGCGCTTGCTGCGGGAAGAGTGCGCCGGCGATCCCGGTCATGACGAGCGGGTAGACGAGCCCAGTGATCGCCGTAAGGGCAATGATCATGACGATCGCGGGACG
>DASUPI010000246.1:0-8352 GCA_036281135.1 Rhodoplanes sp.
GTGTCGCCCGGCCCGACCGTGCCGGCGAGGCCGACAATGCGCTTGAGCATGTCGACGAAGGCGCCCGACAGCGGCAGATCCGACCATCGCGTATCGGCGGTCACGTGGAACAGCACGACCATGCCTTTGCCGCGCTTGGCCGCGGTCACGAGCGGCGTGCCGTCGCCGAGCGTCGCCCAGGTATTGTCGGCGAGCGTCGCGTCGGGTTCGGCGAGCACCTGGCGGGTCACCGTGACGTCGGTCGGCGTCTCCATGCTGGCGAACGGGCCCTCGCGCGAGAACGCTCCGAGCTGCTGCGGCTTCTCCCAACTCAGGCTTCCGCCGAGAATGCGGCCGCCGCGGCGCAGCCGCACCGGCACGAGCTCGTCGTCGGCCGCGGCGAGGCGCGGCCCGGCGAAACGCACCAGCATGCCGCCGTCTTCGACCCAGCGAGCGAGCCGGTCGCGCGCGGCGCCGGCGACATTGCCGACATCGGCAAGCACCAGCATGGGCAGATGCTGCTCGATGAACTGGTTCACCGCGTCGCCCGGCGATTGGTGCTGCGCCAATCGCACGTCGGCGAACGGCCCGAGCGCGCGCGCGAGATAGTAGGTGGAGGCGAGCAGCGGCTGCGCGGTCTCCGCCGTCGCCCCGGTCACCACGCCGACGGTGCGCCGCCGCCAACGCTTGTCGAGCAGTTCGACCGCGCCCGCCGAACGCTCCCCGGTGATTTCGAGACGCGCTATGTCGTTGCGGATTTCGGTCGGCAGGTCGAAACGCGCCTCCGTCTCGAGATCGCCCGCCTTGAAGGCGAAGTCTGCTTCGCTGACCGGCAACCCCTTCAAATCGAGTGCGCGTATGACTCCGGCGCTGTCGCCGTCCGCCGCCGCGCGCAGCACCCTCACGCTGAGGCCCGCCGCCGCGTTCTCCGCTGCGGTCAGCGCCAGCGCCGGCCTGAGGCCGCCCGCGACCACCGTGACCGGCCGCCGCTCGATCATTCGCGACAAGCCCGCGGCGAAGTCGCCGCCGCCGCCGAGATCGACGCCGTCGGCGAGCCACACGATTTCCAGCTCCGGCGTCGCCGCCACGAATCGCGCGATCGCGGGTAATATCTCCGCACGCTCGACCGCATGCGGCTTGGGCTTGAGCAGGCGGAGCCGCGCGCCGGTCGCGTCCGCTGTTTCCAGCGAAATGTTGCGCGCGGGCTCCGACAGCGGCACGAGCGCGACGCCGCGCCGATCCGCTTGGGCGCGCGCGATCAGGTCCTGCGCCGCGTTGAGCCGCGCATCCCAGGTCGAGGCCGCCGCCCATCCGTCGTCGATCAGAAGCATCAGCGGCGCGCCGCTCGTCGCGGTGGCGACCGGCGGATTCCACATCGGGCCGGCGGCGGCGACGATCACGAGCGCGGCGAGCGCAAGGCGCAGCAGCGTCAGCCACCAGGGCGTGCGTGCCGGCGTTTCCTCCTTCGGCGCAATCTCGAACAACAGACGGGTCGGCGGGAAGTCGATCCGGCGCGGACGCGGCGGAACGAGCCGCAGCAGCCACCACAGCACCGGGAGGCTGAGCAGGCCGAGGAGGACGAGCGGCTGGGCGACGGCGAGCGGCAAGCCGGGGATCATGCGGGCCTCACAAGCGCCCCTCGCCTTTGATCGGCGCCGAACGCGGCAAGGCCCGCGGATAGTCGCGCATGCAATTGCAGGAGCAGATCGGTCGACGGCCGGTCGGTGCGGTGGACGATGAAGCTCCATCCGCTGCGGTCGGTCTGCGCACGAATCTCGTTGCGATGAAGATCGACGCGCGCCTCATAGTCGCGGCGCCAGGTTTCCGCCCGTCCGGCGGTGATCGCGCCGGTCCCTTCCGGCTCGATGAACTCGATGCGTCCCGAATAGGGGAAGGTTTCCTCGGCCGGATCGACGATCTGCACCACATGCCCGTGCGCGCCCGCCGCCGAAAGCCGGGCAAGCGTCGCGCGAATGTCGGATATCGGGCTCCAGAGGTCGGACAGAAGTAGGAATTCCGACATCGGGGCGGGGGAGAATGACGGCGGAAGGCTCGCGCGCTCCCCGGCGTCATGGACGAAGGCCTGGGCAATCTTGTCGATGACGTTCCGGCTTGCGGTCGGCGGCATCACGCCGGGAATGCCGACGCGCTCGCCGCCCTGCACCAGCACTTCGGCGAGCGCCAAGGCAACCACGAGCGCGCGCTCGAGCTTGCTCTCCTGCGCGAACCTGGAGGCGAAGTCCATCGAAGCGGAACGATCGGTCCAGATCCAGAACGTGTGAGCCGCCTCCCACTCCTGCTCGCGCACATAGAGGTGCTCGTCGCGCGCCGAACGCCGCCAGTCGACGCTTGCCGCCGACTCGCCCGAGACGAAGCGGCGGTACTGCCAGAAATTCTCTCCTGGCCCGGCGCGCCGCCTTCCATGCAGTCCGTGAATGATGGTCGCGGCGACCCGACGCGCCTCGAGGATGAGCCGCGGCATGGTGTCCGCGAGCCCGCGCGCTGCGACCGCGGCCCGGCCGAGTGCGATCGATTCATGCTGCAAGGCAGGGGACGCCGCCATGCGCGCTATCCGACCCGCGCCTTGAGCCGGCCGATCACGCCGGGAACGGTCTCGCCGTCGGCGCGCGCGGCAAAAGTGAGCGCCATGCGGTGTTTCAGGACCGGCTCGGCGAGCGCGACGACGTCGTCGATCGAGGGCGCGTAGCGTCCGTCGAGCAGCGCGCGCGCGCGCACCGCCAGCATCAGCGCCTGGCTCGCGCGCGGACTCGGACCCCAGGCGATCAGCCGGCCTTCGGCGGCCCCGGAGCCGGGCCGCGCCGAGCGCACCAGCGCCAGAATGGCCTCGATCACCGACTCGCCCACGGGCAGCCGGCGCACCAGCCGCTGCGCCGAGATCAGGTCCTCGGACGTCATGGCCGGCTTCGGCTTGGTCTCTTCCGCTCCGGTCGTATCGAATATGATCCGCCGTTCCGCCTCGATGTCGGGATAGTCGACGTCGATCTCCATGAGGAAGCGGTCGAGTTGCGCTTCCGGCAGGGGATAGGTCCCCTCCTGTTCCAGCGGGTTCTGGGTGGCGAGCACGTGGAAGGGCTTCGGCAGATCGTGGCGCGCGCCGGCGACCGTGACATGCTGCTCCTGCATCGCCTGGAGGAGCGCGGATTGCGTGCGCGGGCTGGCGCGGTTGATCTCGTCGGCCATCAGGAGCTGCGCGAAGACCGGGCCCGGAATGAACCGGAAGCTGCGCTTGCCGCCGGGGCTTTCCTCCAGCACCTCGCTGCCGAGAATGTCGGACGGCATCAGGTCGGGGGTGAACTGGATGCGCTTTGCGTCGAGCCCGAGCACGACGCCCATGGTGTCGACGAGCTTCGTCTTGGCGAGGCCGGGCACGCCGACCAGAAGGGCATGGCCGCCCGAAAGCACGGTGATGATCGCGTGCTCGATCACTCGATCTTGACCGAAGATCACGGCGCTCACCGCGGCCTTGGCGCTGCGCACATGCACAGCGGTGGTCTCCGCGGCGCGCACGATCATGTCGTGCAACTGTTCCATATTGTCGCCGCTCGCAACGCCCATCGGGCATCTCCTTGTCGCCTTGGCGCCGTCATGTCATGACGATCAGCCGTCGAACCCATGCATCAACCGCGCCAAGATTTCCGCGGTTCCGAGTTGCCGAAACGGCTCGCTTCACAGTAGGTCGAACCATGGCGAAGGAAGGGCAGATCGGCACCGGCGCGCTCGATTCGATCACCGGCGCTGCGCAAAGCTTCGCGAGCAGAGGGCCGGCTCCGGTCCATCTGTGGAATCCGCCCTATTGCGGCGACATCGACATGCGCATCGCGGCGGACGGCACCTGGTTCTATCAGAAGACCCCGATCGGCCGGCCGGCGCTGGTGAAGCTCTTCGCCTCCGTCCTCAAGCGCGAGGATGACCGCTATTTCCTTGTCACGCCAGTCGAAAAATGCGGCCTCGTAGTCGAGGACGCGCCGTTTCTCGCGGTCGAAATGCGGATCGAGGCGGATGCGGCGGATCAAGCGGGCCGCAGCCGGACGCTGCATTTCCGCACCAATGTGGACGATTGGGTGACGTGCGGGAGCGAGCATCCGCTGCGCTTCGATCCCGAGGCTGGAACCGGCGGCCTCAAGCCTTATCTGCATGTTCGGCGCGGGCTGTGGGCCAAAGTGACGCGGGCGCTGTTTTATGATCTCGTCGAGATGGGCGAGGAACGCGTGGTCGAGGGCCGGCGCATGTTCGGCGTCGCTTCGCAGGATGCGTTCTTCGCGATGGCGCCGGCCGACAGCTTGAGGGAATACGGCTGATGACGGTTTTCGAGGCGGCGGAGGACCTGGTCGGCTCCGGGCAGGATTTCTTCACGCGCGCGCTCGCACGGCTGACCCTGAATGTTCCGGCGGCCTTGACCGATCCGACCCAGACGGCGGTGCGCGGCGATCTCGACCTCGATCCCGTTCTGTGGGAGCGCATGGAGGTGCAGCCCTTGCGGCCGGCCGCCGTGCTCATCCCGGTGGTCGACCGGCCCGAGCCGGGCGTCATTCTCACGCAACGCACGTCGCATCTGCCGAACCATCCCGGTCAGATCGCATTTCCGGGCGGCAGCATCGATCCCGGCGATGCCGATCCGTGCGCGGCGGCGCTGCGCGAAGCCCAGGAGGAGATCGGGCTCGACCCGCGCCTGGTCGAGCCGATCGGCTATCTCGACCTCTATCTCACGTTCAGTGGCTACCGCATCCTGCCGCTGGTCGGCCGCGTCGCCCCGAACTACGCACTCGCGCTGAATGCGCACGAGGTCGAGAGCGCCTTCGACGTGCCGCTGGCCTTCCTGATGGATGCGCAGAACCACGCGCTGCACAGCCGCGAATGGAAAGGAATCATGCGGCGCTTCTATGCGATGCCGTATGGCGATCGTTATATCTGGGGGGTCACCGCCGGCATTCTGCGGAACCTGTATGAGAGAGTATACGAAGGATGAACGAAGGATGAGGCGTCAACCGGATGATCGTTTCGCGGTCATTCCGGGGCGCCGCGCAGCGGCGAGCCCGGAATCCATACTCACAGACAGGGGTTATGGATTCCGGATAGCCTCGCTTCGCTCGGCTTCCGGAATGACTCTCCCGAAACGGAAGAGCCACCTTCAACAGACATGATCCGCCCGTTCCTCGTCGAGATATCGCTGTTTCTCACGCCCTTCGTCGCCTATGCGATCTTCGTCTGGGCGACCCGCGAAGGCGTGCTCGATCTGAAGGCGTGGAGCCTGCCGGCGCTCGGCTGGCTCACCCTCGCCGCCTTCTTGCTGATGATCGTCAGCTTCGTCGTAATGGCGCAGTTCGGCGGCGCACCGCCGAGTTCGACCTACGTGCCCGCCCATATGGAGAATGGGCGGCTGGTGCCCGGAACAACGCAATGACGCGGGCCGAGGCGACGCAACTCAATCATGCCCGCTGGCTCACGGCGGCGCCGCTCGCGGCGGTGCTCGCCGTGTTGAACGGCGACGGCGAGGAAGGGCGCATCGTCGGGGGCGCGGTGCGCAACACCCTGCTGGGCGAGCCGCCGGGCGACATCGACCTCGCCACGACCGCGACGCCCGAGGAGGTCACCCGCCGCGCGCTCGCCGCCGGCTTCAAGGCGGTGCCGACGGGGGTCGAGCACGGCACGGTCACCGTCGTTGCGCATGGCCATCCGTTCGAGGTGACGACGCTGCGCGAGGACGTGGAGACGTTCGGGCGCAAGGCCAAGGTCGCCTTCGGCCGCGACTGGCGAGCGGACGCCGAGCGACGCGATTTCACCATCAACGCGCTCTCGATCTCGGCCGACGGAACCGTGCACGACTATGTCGGCGGGCTTCCCGATCTCAAGGCGCGCCGGGTGCGCTTCATCGGCGATCCGGCGAAGCGCATCGCGGAGGACTATCTGCGCATCCTGCGCTTCTTCCGCTTTCACGCGCTATATGGGGATGGCGATTCCGACCGGGCGGGGCTGCATGCCTGCATCGCCGGGCGCGAAGGCCTGCGCGGGCTTTCGCGCGAACGCGTGCGCATGGAGCTGTTCAAGCTGCTCGTCGCGCCGCTCGCCGCGCCGACGCTGACGAACATGTCGGACGCGGGACTGCTGCAGCTCGTGCTCGGCGGGGTCGCCCAGCTCGCGAGCATCGCCAATCTGGTGAGCATCGAGGCGGCGATCGGGGTTTCGCCGGACGCGGTGCGGCGGCTCGGCGCGCTCGCCGTCCTCGTCGAGGAGGATGCCGATCGCCTGAGCGAGCGGCTGCGGCTCGCCAATGTCGAGCATCGCCGCCTGCGCATGATAGCGGAGGGCTGGCGACGGCTCTCGCCGGCGACCGGCGAGCAAGACCGGCGCGCCTTGCTGTACCGACTGGGCGTGAAACCCTACGCCGACCGGGTCATGCTCGCCTGGGCGCGCTCCGGAGCAAGCGCCTTGGATGCGGACTGGCAGGCGCTTGCGGGCCTGCCGCGGCGGTGGCCGGTTCCCGCCTTTCCGCTGCGCGCGGCCGACTTCATCGCGCGCGGCGTCGCCAAAGGCCCGGCGCTCGGCGCGGCCATGCACGCGGCCGAGCAGGCATGGATCGCCGCCGGCTTTCCCGAAACGGGCGGCGAGATCGAGGCGATCGCGAGCATGATCGCCGAACCGCATCGCGCTGAATCGCCGTCCTGACCGTCACGGGCCGTGTACGATATCTCGCTCTGGCAATTGGCGCTGATCGCCGTCGCGGCCGTGCTGACCTCGGTAATCGGCGGGGTCGCGGGATACGGCACGGGCGCGCTGATGCCGCTGGTGCTGGTGCCGATCGTGGGGCCCGAGCCGGTCGTGCCGATCATCGCGCTTGCGTCATTGTTCACCAATGCGAGCCGTGCGACCGCCTTCTTCAAGGCGATCGCCTGGCGACCGGCGGCGCTCGTGCTCATCGCGGCCATGCCCACCTGCGCGCTCGGCGCCTGGGGCTACACAAGGCTGACGGGGCGAGGGGCGCTCCTCGTGATCGGGACGATGATGGTCGCGAGCGTGCCGCTGCGGCGTGTCCTGCGCCGGCGCGGCGTTCGTCTCGGCCGGCCGGGGCTTGCCGCCGCCGCCGTCGGATGGGGCGGCGTGGTCGGCGGCACCACCGGCGCGGGCGCGATGCTGCTTGCGCTTCTGATGGCGGCCGGACTCGAAGGCGCGGCCGTGATCGCGACCGACGCGGCGATCTCGATCGCGATCGGGCTGGTGAAGGTCGCCGTGTTCGGGATCGCAGGCGCCGTCACCGCCCAGGTGATCGCGGTCGCGGCGCTGATCGGGCTCGTGGCGTTTCCCGGCGCGTTCATCGCGAAGGCGCTGGTCAGGCGATTGCCGCTTTCGGTGCACACGGCCATCCTCGACGCGGTGGTGATGGGCGGCGGCGCGCTCATGATCGCGGGCGCGCTGCGCCAGTGAGGCAACCATCATGGTTCGCGCCGCGGGCAGGGCGGGCGCGCGCAAGCAAACCTGTGAATGCGCGTGACCGAGTGAAAACACCGCGGTGATCCGGCGCGAATAGGCTATGATTGTTTCTGGCGGCGGGTTTGGCGGGCGCATGCGCGGTTTCTGGCGGGGTTTTGCGATCTTCGTGTTGGGCGGCCTGCTCGGAACGGGGCTCGGCGTCGCCCTCGGTTTCTTCTTCTTCCCCTATGTGTTTCCGCCGCCGCCCGCCTCCGAGACGCTCAGCGAGGCCGATCGCACGCGACTGGTCGCGAGCGGGACCTTCATTCATGCCGACCGGTCCGACCCCGTCCACTGGGGCAAGGGCAAGGTCAGCGTCTATGAGCGTGTGGTTTTTCTCGAGCCGGACTTCGAGGTAGGGCCCGGGCCCGCCTTTCACGTCTATCTCGTTCCCGCCAAGCAGATTCGCGACGAGGAGCCGGTACAGAACGCGATGTATGTCGATCTCGGCGGCTTGCGCGCCTTCAAGGGCAGCCAGCGCTACGCAATCCCGGCGGGCGTCGACCTTGCGAAATACCCGAGCGTCGTCATCTGGTGCGAGCGGTTCAGCGTCCTGATCTCGCCGGCCGACCTTCCGCCCGCGCCGGCGGGCGCCCGCTAGCCGCTGCCCCCCTATCGTAGGCGAGTGTTCGTATACGATCCCATTCGTCACGAAGTTCGGGACGCAGCCCGCGGCCTTTGAAACTCGCCTTGCGCAGCCGAAACGGAACGGCTTCCCCTTTTCGGCGGGTCATCTTCAATTCTCTGAGAGTCCGTCTCAAAACTTCAGCAAGGATTACAGAGCTTTCGCAGCATGAGGCGGATGGAGGCGAGTTTCAAGAACGCGAGGGCATTGCGGTTGAGATTTTCCCAGTCCTTTGCAAGGCGGCGACAGCGGTTGAGCCACGC
>DASUPI010000247.1:0-3878 GCA_036281135.1 Rhodoplanes sp.
TCCTTCCTGACCTCCTCTTTGCGCTCGTCGCGCGCAACGGGACCGGGCTTGCCAGGTTGTGGGTGGAAGTAAAACTCCTCCGTCAGGGACGAGGAGACCCAAGGCACTTCCTCATTGTTCGTCGCGAGCGAGACGCCCAGCCGCGTCTTGTTGAAAACGACCTCGGCGGTGACCCCTGGCACGCGCATTTCTTTCAGGAGTTCACGCATGAACAGCGTGTCGTCCCCCGGCGTGTCGCCGATCACCTGGTTCTGTCCGGCCGCCGAGATGATCACGGTGTTCAACGGCATGCCGACCGAGCCAAGCCCAGCCGAATAACTCCGGAATCTGCGCTCGAAGGGATTGCGGCGGGAGAGATCGAGCACCGCCAGTTTCACGCGCGCGCCGCTGGCATTCAGCGCTGCGAGCACCGACTCGATGCTGACGCCGTCACGCACGACATCGGCCTCGGTCCAGATCTGAGCGCCGATCGGAACGAAATAGTTCTGGCGGCCCGCTTGGATGCCATAACCGCCGAAATAGATCAGCACGGTCGAACCCGGCTTGATCTTGGCTTTGAACGCTTCGAGCGTCGATTGTAGCGCGAGCTTGCTTTGGTTCTGCTTCACCTCCGTATCGAATCCGCTGCGGCGCAGTTCGTCGGCAAAGGCGGAAGCATCCTTGTTCAACTGGACGAGCGGATCGGCTCCGGCGTAAGTCGTGTTGGCGACCAACAACGCAAGCCGCGGCGCAGCATCCGCGGTCGCCGCAGACTGTGCGTACGTGGAGGAATCTGAAATCGCCGTAGAAAGAACAACGAAAAGCAGCGCCGACAGAACTGAACCGATACTCCGTCCTGACTTTGTCCTTCGCCGGCTGAGTGCGCCATTGCGAAACAGCATCCGAACTTAGTCCCTAGGAGTGCAAAACGACTGCAGAACCCACGATAGACAATAACCACGTTTAGGGTAGCGCGGCCATGTGACAATCTGGTTGCAGTTTCTATTGACTTCCTCAGTGCTTAGCCGTCGAAGGGTGCTCATCATTCGTTGCATGACTCCGTCTGTTCGCCTACCACCTTGCCGGGGTTGAGGATGCCCTTGGGGTCGAGCGTGCGCTTGAGCGCGCGCATCAGGTCGAGCGCGACGGGGTCCTTGACGCGAACCAGGTCGTCGCGCTTGAGCCGGCCGATGCCGTGCTCGGCCGAGATCGAGCCGCCGAATTTCGCGACCACCGCGTGGACGCAATCGTTCATCTCCTGCCAGCGCGCCAGATAGGCGAGCCGATCCGCGCCGACCGGCTGGCTCACATTGAAATGGATGTTGCCGTCGCCGAGATGGCCGAACGGCGCCGGCCGCGCGCCTGGAACGAGCGCTTCGACCGCGGCGCTCGCCTGCGTGATGAAGTCCGGCGCCGCCGCGATCGGCACGGAGACGTCGTGCTTGATCGACCCGCCCTCGAATTTCTGCGCCTCGGGGATGAACTCGCGCAGACGCCAGAACGCATTGCGCTGCTCGATGCTCTCGGCGATGGTCGCGTCGCGGGCGACGCCGCGCTCGATCGCGGAAGCGAGCACGTCCTCGAGCGCATCCCGCAGGTTTTCGCGCGCACTCGACTTGAGCTCCACCAGCACATACCAGGGAAAAGCGAGCCCCAGCGGGTCGCGCAGGCCGGTCCCGTGCGCAATTGCGAATTCGAGCGGGCGGCGGCCGATCAATTCGAAACTGGTCGCAGCCCCGCCGGTCGCCTCCTGCGTGAGCGCGAGGAGTTCGAGCGCTGCGGGGAGCGAGGCAAGCCCGACGAAAGCGGTTTCGATCGTCTTCGGCGCGGGAAACAGTTTCAGCACGGCCGCGGTGATCACCCCGAGCGTGCCTTCGGCGCCGATGAACAGGTCCTTGAGGTCGTAGCCGGTATTGTCCTTCTTCAGCTTGTTGAGGCCGTGCCAGACCCGGCCGTCGGCGAGCGCCACTTCGAGGCCGAGCACGAGGTCGCGCGCGACGCCGTAGGCAAGGGCGGCGATGCCGCCGGCATTGGTCGCGAGATTGCCGCCGATGGTGCAACTGCCCTCCGCGCCGAGCGACAGCGGGAACAGGCGGCCGGCCCCGGCGGCCGCGTCTTGCGCCCTCGCGAGCAGCACGCCCGCTTCGCAGGTCATGGTGTTCGATGCCGGGTCGAGCTCGCGGATGCGGTCGAGCCGGCGCAGCGACAGCACGATCTCGCCCTCGAGCGGAATCTGCCCGCCCACCAGCCCGGTATTGCCGCCCTGCGGCACGACCGGCGCGCCGATCTCGTTCGCGAGCGTGAGGATTGCCGACACCTCGCCGACCGAACCGGGGCGCAGCACCACGGCGGAGCGCCCGTGATAAAGGCCGCGCTCCTCGACCAGATAGCTTTCCTGCTCCGCCGCGTCGGTGATCGCGTGCTTTGCGCCGACGATCGCCGCAAAACGGGCGATGAGGTCCGGCGCAAGCGGCGGGCGAAACAAGGTGTTCATGGGCGCGGAGCCTATCGTACCGCGATTGGCGGGTCGAGGCGGGTTGGAGTCGAAGCTGGCAGAAACGGATTCACCTCTCTTCGGCGGGGAGAAGTCGGCGATCATCGCGTGCAACGAAATGCGAGCCGGGTGAGGGGCAATGAGTCTATCCCAGTATCTCCCTCACCCGGATTCCTCGCTGCGCTAGGGAATCCGACCTCTCCCCACAAGGGGAGAGATGATATTGAGCGAAACCGGATCGTCGTGGGACAAGCCCGACGATGACAATCTAATAGTATGCATCGAGATCGCAACGCACGCCTCGCGACGGGGAAATGCTGGACCGAAAATGACCCTCTTCGCCTCGTTCGCCGCCCTCAAGGCGGCCTGCCTCGATCTTCCGACCGGAAGCCCGGCCGCTGCGGCGTCAGTCGCAAGCCGCGAGGCGCGCCTCACCAAGCCCGCGGGCGCGCTCGGTCGGCTCGAAGACATCGTCGCCTGGCTCGCCTACTGGCAGGGCAGGAGCCCGCCGCGCCTCGATCGGGTCGAGGTGCTGGTGTTCGCAGGCAATCACGGCGTGACGGCGCAAGGCGTCTCCGCCTATCCGGCCGAAGTCACGGCGCAGATGGTGGCGAATTTCACGGCCGGCGGCGCGGCGATCAGCCAGCTCGCGCGCATCGCGGGGGCGACCTTGCGGGTGATGCCGCTCGCGCTCGATACGCCGACTGCCGACTTCACGCGGGGGCCGGCGATGGACGAGCGCGCCTTCCTCGCCGCAGTGGCCGAAGGATACCAGGCGGTCTCGGGCGAGGCCGACCTTGTCTGTCTCGGCGAGATGGGCATCGGCAACACCACGAGCGCGGCGGCGATCGCCGCGGCGCTGTTCGGCGGCGGGGGCGGGGCCGAACGCTTTGCCGGGCGCGGCACGGGTCTCGACGACGAGGGCCTCGCGCGCAAGCGCGCGGTCATCGACCAGGCGCTCAAGCTGCATGCGGGCGCGCTCGCCGATCCGCTGAGGATCGCGGCGGCGCTGGGCGGGCGCGAGCTCGCCGCCATGCTCGGCGCGACGCTCGCCGCGCGCCGGATGCGCATTCCGGTGCTGCTCGACGGTTTCGTCTCGACCGCCGCGGTCGCCCCGCTCGCGATGCTGCGCGCGGACACGCTCGGCCATGCTTTGATCGCGCATGTTTCGGCCGAAGCGGGTCACCGCGTTCTGCTCGAAGCCCTGGGGAAAGAACCGCTGCTCGACCTCGGCATGCGGCTCGGCGAAGCCTCGGGCGCCGCGCTCGCCGTGTCGATCCTGCGCGCCGCGCTCGCCTGCCACACCGGCATGGCGACCTTCAGCGAGGCCGGCGTCTCGGACCGCCCGGAGGGCGACGATCGATCGAAAGCAAGTCCAGCTCAGCCCCGTCCGTAGGCGTCACCC
>DASUPI010000248.1:0-3813 GCA_036281135.1 Rhodoplanes sp.
GCGGCAAGATGAACCCGATGATCGGCGCGGCCGGCATCTCGGCCTATCCGATGGCGGCGCGCGTGGTGCAGGCGCAAGGCCAGCGATTCAACAAGCAGAACTTCCTGTTGATGCACGCCATGGGCGCTAATACTGGCGGACAGATCGGCTCGGTCGCCGCCGCGGCGGTGATGCTCTCGGTGCTCAAGGGTATGGGTTTGATCTGACTTGGCTTTGCCCCCTCCCCCGCGGGAGAGGGTGACAGGCCGCGCCGAAATTCCTCATTCGTCATCACCGGGCCGCGTCGAAGGCGCGTGACCCGGTGATCCATATGCGCCTCCACGCTGCGACCTGTCAGCATGGGACCGCCGGGTCAAAGCCCGGCGGTGACGAAGAAGGCGAGGCGGCGGTGAGATCGGTTTCGCTGAGTTCCCTCTCCTGGGGAGAGGTGAAGATCGCGACCGGCCTCACCCCCGAATGATGCGCGGCAAGAGCATCTGGTGGCGCGGGCAGATCGATTTCGGGTTCTGATAGACCGCGCCGGCGAACGCCTTCAGATAGCCGCGCAGGGCCGTGAGATCGACGATCTCGTCAACGAAGCCGTGCTGCGCGCAATAAGCCGGCCGCGACGTGTCGTAGTACTTCTTCGCCACCTCGTTCATCTTGTCGGCGATCGGCTGCAGCGGCTTGCCGGCGTCCTTGTCCTTGATCGCGCGCCGGGCATAGCTCGCGACCGCCGCCGTCTCGCCGTGCATGACATAGATCTCGGTCGCCGCGGTGCCGAGCGTGAACGCGTTGTGGCGGTTCGCGGTCGGCCCGCCCATGATGTAATGCGCCGCCGCGCTTCCCTTGCGCAGAACCGTCAGCATCATCGGCACGTCGGTCTGCTGGATCGAATAGATGAGCGACTGGCCGAGCCCGAGCAGCTCGGCCTTCTCGGCGATGTCGCCGACATCGATGCCGGTCGTGTCCTGGAACCAGGCGATCGGGAGGCGGTCGCGGCCGCACAGCGTCACGAACTCGTTCATCTTGATCAGGCCCTGGCGATAGAGCTTGCCGCCGATGCCGGGATAGTTCGCATATTCGGGATAGCCGCGCGGCAACAGCCCCTGCCGATTGGCGATCACGCCGATCAGCATGCCGTCGATCTTGACGAGGCCGGTATAGACCTCCGGACCGTAACCGGGCCGGAACTCGAGATGCTCGCTGCCGTCGACGAGTCGCGCGAGAATGTCGTCAAAGGAATAGGTTTCGCGCTGGTTGAACGGCAGGAGATGGTAGAGGTCCGAGACCGGCAGTCGCGGTTCGGCCGGCGCCGCCACGCGGAAGAATTTCGGATCATAGGCGGGGATCGCCCGCATGTAGTCCTTGATGCCGTCGAGCACCTGGTGCTCGGTGTCGAACACATGCGTGAAGAACCCGGTGCCGTCGTAGTGCGTCTCGACGCTGCCGGGCGGCCGTTCGCGCATGTCGCGCGTCTTCGCGATCAGCTCTTCGAGGCCGGCGACATCGAAACCGCCCTTGGGCGACATGCCGGAGACGATGCCGACCCCGCCCACCGCCATGTTGGTGTCCTTGTGCGCGAGCAGAATCGTCGGGCTGATGCTCTGGTAGCCGCCGCCCGCCGGATTGGTGCCCCAGATGCCGGCGAGAATCGGAATGCCCATCTGCTCCAGTTCGGCGTGCCGGTAGAAGCAGGTGCCGCCGCCGCGCCGGTCGGCATAGAACAGTTCCTGGTCGGGTAGCTTCACGCCGCTGCAATTGACGAGCCACACGAGCGGGATGTGCAGGCGCTTGGCAAGATTGGTCACCCGCAGGATGTTCTCGGCCTGTCCGGGAATCCAGGCGCCCGCCAGCACCTTGTTGTCGAAGCCGATGATCGCCGCCCAGCGGCCGGCGATCTTGCCGAGCCCGTCCACCACATTGGTGGTGCCTTCCTCATTGTCCTCGGGATTGTACAGGCTGTGCAGGGGACACCAGCTGCCTTGGTCGACCAGATAGTCGAGACGCTGCCACACGGTGAGCGAGCCGCGCTTGTTGATCTCGGCCGCCGGAATGCCGACCTCCATACGCGCCTGCCGCGCCGCCGCGATCTCGACTTCGACCGCTTCGAGCTGCTTGCGGCTTTCCAGCGTGCGGGCGATGGCCTTTTCCTTGAGCTCCTTGCCGAAGCTCGGCATTGTTTCGAAATAGGGTCTCATTCCATGTCCTCGCGGGTCATTCCGGGCGCCGCGCAGCGGCGAGCCCGGAATCCATACTCACAGACAGGGGTTATGGATTCCGGACAGCCTCGCTGCGCTCGGCTTCCGGAATGACCATAGCTCTCTGATTAATCTCGATTGGGCGTGAAACCGCACGCCATGCCGGAAATGATGATCTTCTGGACGTTCGAAGTGCCTTCCACGATCTGCAGCGACTTAGCGTCGCGATAAAAGCGCTCGGCCGGGAACTCGGTCGAGAAACCGTACGAGCCGAATATCTTGATGCATTCGTTCGCCGCATGCACCGCGGCTTCCGAGGCGGCGAGCTTGGCGACCGAGGTCTCGTACTGGCTCGGCTTTCCCTGATCCTTCAGCCAGGCGGCGCGATAGACGAGCATCTGCGCGGCCTGATGCTCGACCACCATCTCGGCGATCTGCGCCTGCACCATCTGATGTTTGGAGATCGCCTTGCCGAACTGAGTGCGTTCGTTGGCGTAATTGATGGCGAGTTCGAGCGCGCCGCCGGCGACCCCGAGCGCGCCCGCGGCGCAGCCGAGCCGCGTCTGGTTGAGCTGCCACATGCAGACGCGGAAGCCGTCGCCCGGCTTGCCGAGCACGTTCTCCTTTGGCACCTGCATGCCTTCGAAGACGAACTCGCCGGTCGGCGAGCAGTGCAGGCCGAGCTTGGTCTCGATCGGGATCGCGGTGCAGCCCTTCATCGTCTTCGGCTCGATGATGAAGGCCGTCATTCCCTTGTTGCCCTTGGAGCGGTCCGTGTAGGCGTAGAGCAGGCCGGCGTCGCCCACCTGCGCCTGCGAGATCCACATCTTGTTGCCGTGGACCTCGTAGTAGTCGCCCTTGTCGATCGCGTGCGTTTTCATGCTGGCGACGTCCGAGCCGGTGTTGGGCTCGGTCATGGCGAAAAAGCCGAGCTGCGTGCCCGCGACCCATCCCGGGATGTACTTCTTCTTCTGCTCCGGCGTGCCGAATTTGGCGACGGTCAGCGACGGCCCGAGATTCTGCATGTTGAACGGCAGGCGCCACGAGGCCGAAACCCGGGCGATCTGTTCCGCCATCAGCACCGATTCCATGAAGCCCATGCCGCTGCCGCCGAACTCTTCCGGCAGCGCGCAGGTGAAGAAGCCGAGCTCGCCCATTTTGGCGACGCGCTCCTGCTTGAATTCGTGCTTGCGCTCCTCCGCTTCAAGCGTCGGCGCGATTTCCTCCGCCGCGAAGCGCCGCGCCGTGTCCTGGATCATCGCCTGTTCTTCGGTCAGTTCGAACTGCATCGCTTCCTCGCTTGGCTTCCTTGCAGCGCCGTCTATTCGATGATGAGGAGAAGATCGCCCGCGTCGACCTTGTCTCCCGCATTCACCTTGATGTCCCTCACCGCGCCGGCGCAGGGCGCGTACACGAGATTTTCCATCTTCATCGCTTCGATCACGAGCAATTCGTCATCGACGTCGACCTTGCCGCCGGGCTCGACCAGCATCGACAGCACGGTTCCAGCCAGCGGAGCCCGAATTTCTTCCGCCATGCTTTCCTCCCCCTTCCCGATCCGTCTCGATAAGTTGTATGCCAACCAACTCGGCCGTCGCGACGGCAACGCCGCCGCCGAGGCGAGCCGTGCAGT
>DASUPI010000249.1:0-6666 GCA_036281135.1 Rhodoplanes sp.
GGCGCGCATCAGCGGCCTTCTCTCGGGCTTGGGCGAGGTTTATGGCAGGGACTGAACCGAGCCCCATTTCGCTCCGCTTGCCGGCGCGCATATAGCGGAACACCCATTTCCGGGCTCCAGTAGGAGCAACGACCAAGCGAATGCCGTGCCCATCTTCATACTTTCCAGGCTTCGCCGTTTCGACCTTGCGGGCCGTCAGCCCTTTACCCTGCCGCGCCATGGCAATCCCCCAATCAGTCCCCCAATTTGACGTGGATTATAGCGCATGGAGGTGGACGGTGGAAGACGTGACGCCTAAGAAATAGCCTTTAATATTGGGTTTTACCGGACGGCCATGGATGGCTGGAAACAACAGTATAACGGAATTGGTTTCCGCGCAGGCTGTATGGACGCCCGAAGGCGCAGGAGGCGTTGCGGCGAGTTCGCACATGCGAATGGCGACCCGGATCGTCGCCCGACGTGAATGGCACTGGCAAGACAAGCGGGTCAAGCGCCGGCCGCGCGCCAGGGGTGGGCGCCAGAATCCGCGGGAGCGGCCGGCGACATGCTTACCGCCGCGCCATCGCGGAAGCCGTTTCCGACGGGCCGGAATTTGTCTAAATAGCGCCCCCGGTTTCTCCAGGACCCTGTCATGTCAGAGCTCATGTCCCTCGCCGACGCTGTCGCCGCCACGGTCTCGGATGGCGACACGGTGGCGATGGAGGGATTCACCCATCTGATCCCGCACGCCGCCGGCCACGAGATCATCCGCCAGGGCCGCCGACGGCTGACCCTCGTGCGCATGACCCCGGACATCATCTACGACCAGCTCATCGGCATGGGCTGCGCCGAGAAGCTTGTGTTCTCCTGGGGCGGCAATCCGGGCGTCGGTTCGCTGCACCGTTTGCGCGATGCGGTGGAGAATGGCTGGCCGCGGCCGCTCGCGCTCGAGGAGCACTCGCATGGCGCGATGGCCAACGCCTATGCCGCCGGCGCGGCCGGACTGCCCTTCGCCGTGTTGCGCGGCTATCTCGGCGTCGATCTGCCGAAGGTCAATCCGAACATCCGCACCGTTACCTGCCCCTTCACCGGGGAGACGTTCGCCGCGGTTCCGGCGCTGCGGCCGGATACGGCGATCATCCACGCGCTCAAGGCCGACCGCGCCGGCAATGTGCTGATCGAAGGCATACTCGGCGTGCAGAAGGAGGCGGTGCTGGCGGCCAGGCGGGCGCTCGTCACTGTCGAGCAGATCGTCGAGGACTTCGGGCCGCGCAGTCCGAATGCGGTCATCCTGCCGTCCTGGACCGTGACGGCGGTCGCGCATGTGCCGGGCGGCGCGCATCCCTCTTATGCAAGCGGATACTATAAGCGGGACAATGCGTTCTATCTCGCATGGGACGCGATCGCGCGCGACCGCGACGGCTTCATCGCCTGGATGAAGGCGAATGTGCTGGACAAGGGACCGGAGGCGTTCGCCGCGCACCGCCGCCGGCTTGCGGCGCCGGCCGAGGAACGATCATGACGCTCGCTTACACCGCCACCGAAATGATGACGGCCGCCGCCGCGCGCGCGCTCAACTCCCGCGACGTATGCTTCGTCGGGATCGACCTGCCGTCCGCCGCATGCAATCTCGCCCGGCTCACCCACGCGCCCGGCATCAAGCTGATCTACGAATCGGGGACGATCGAAACCAAGCCGAACGTGCTGCCGCTCTCGATCGGCGACGGCGAACTGTGCGAGACGGCGCTGACCACCGTGTCCGTGCCGGAAATGTTCCGCTATTGGCTGCAGGGCGGCCGCGTCACCGTCGGCTTTCTCGGCGGCGCGCAAATCGACCGCTTCGCTAACCTGAACACCATCGTGATCGGCGCCTACGACAAGCCGGCGGTGCGGCTTCCGGGGTCGGGCGGCGCTCCCGAGATTGCCAATTGCTGCGGCGAGATTTTCATTACGATGCGGCAGAGCAAACGCAGTTTCGTCGACCGGCTCGACTTCATCACCTCGCTCGGACACGGGGAGGGCGGCGATCACCGCGCCCGGCTCGGCCTCAAGACCAAGGGGCCGACCAAGCTCATCACCGATCTCTGCGTATTCGAGCCGGACCCGGAAACCCGCGAGATGACGGTAGTCTCAATCCATCCGGGGATCACCGCGGAGCAGATCGAGGCCAACACAGGATGGCCGGTGCGCTTTGCGGCGAACCTCGTCGAGACGCCGGCTCCGTCCGACCTCGAGCTCAGAGTCTTGCGCGACTTGCATGCGCGCACAAAGCGCGCGCATGGCGAGCAGGCGTAACAGGAGTTGCCCGATGGCTCACGTCTTCATCTGCGACGCGGTGCGCACCCCGATCGGCCGCTATGGCGGCGCGTTTGCCAAGGTGCGCACCGACGATCTCGCCGCACTTCCGCTCAAGGCGCTCAAGGCGCGCAATCCGCAAGCCGACTGGTCGCAGCTCGAGGAGGTCTATCTCGGCTGCGCCAACCAGGCCGGCGAGGACAATCGCAATGTCGCCCGCATGGCGCTCCTCTTGGCGGGCCTTCCGGACTCCGTTCCCGGCATCACCGTCAACCGGCTCTGCGCCTCCGGGCTCAATGCGGTCGGCGAGGCCGCGCGCGCCATCAAGGCCGGCGAGATCGATTTTGCGATCGCCGGCGGGGTGGAATCGATGACGCGGGCGCCCTTCGTCATGGGCAAGGCGGCGGAAGCCTTTCAGCGCACGAACGAGATGTTCGACACCACCATCGGCTGGCGCTTCGTCAATCCGGTGATGAAGGCGCAGTACGGCATCGATTCGATGCCGGATACCGCCGAAAACGTGGCCGAGGAGTTTCAGATCGCCCGCAAGGACCAGGACGCCTTCGCGCTGCGCTCGCAGGAGCGCGCCGGCAAGGCGATCGCCTCCGGCTTCTTTGAGGCCGAGATCGTCCCGGTCGAGGCGCCCGGCGGCAAGGCCGGCCCGATTCGAATCGACACGGACGAGCATCCGCGGCCGGACACCACGCCCGACCAGCTCGCCAAGCTGAAGACGCCGTTCCGTACGCCCGGCACGGTGACCGCCGGCAACGCCTCCGGCGTCAATGACGGCGCAGCCGCGATGATCGTCGCTTCGGAACAGGCGGTGAGCCGGCACGGCCTCACGCCGCGCGCGCGCATTCTCGGCATGGCCTCGGTCGGCGTGCCGCCGCGCATCATGGGGATCGGCCCGGTTCCGGCGACCCGCAAGCTGATGGAGCGGCTGAAGCTCCGGATCGGCGATTTCGACGTGATCGAACTGAACGAAGCGTTCGCCGCGCAGTCGCTCGCCTGCCTCCGCCAGCTCGGGCTTGCCGACGATGCCGAGCACGTGAACCCGCATGGCGGCGCGATCGCGCTCGGGCATCCGCTCGGCATGTCGGGGGCGCGGCTCGCGCTCACCACCGCCCACGCGCTCGCGCAGCGGTCCGGCCGGTTCGGGCTCGCCACGATGTGCGTCGGGGTGGGACAAGGGGTCTCGCTCGCGCTCGAGCGCGCGTGAGCGTAGAATTGTTTGTAGTCAGACCACGGGGAGGGCTGTCGCCGCGAGCGGAAAAGGTTTAAGCTTGAAAAAACCAACAATCAGCCGAACCGCCCAGGGATCGTAATGACGTTCTTCTTCCCGACGGAGAGCCTCCGGGCTTTTCCTCCGCGCCTCTATCCCGCCTATAAGAGCACCGTGAAGCGCGCTCCGACGAAGCCGCTCGTGATTATCCCCCATACATTGAGCGAACTGACCGGGCCGGTCTACGGCCAGGACGCGGTGCAGCCCGGCGACGAGGACCTGACCCGGCAGCATCCGGGCGAGCCGATCGGGGAGCGGATCATCGTGCACGGGCGCGTGCTCGACGAGGACGGCCGGCCGATTCCGAACGCGCTCGTGGAAATCTGGCAGGCCAATGCGTGTGGGCGCTACATCCACATCGTCGATCAGCACCCCGCGCCGCTCGACCCGAATTTCACCGGCGCGGGCCGCGCCAAGACTGACGAGACCGGCTATTACAAGTTCATCACCGTGAAACCGGGCCCCTATCCCTGGGGCAATCACTACAATGCCTGGCGTCCCTCGCACATCCATTTTTCCCTGTTCGGGCACGCCTTCATTTCTCGTCTGGTGACCCAGATGTATTTTCCCGGCGACCCTCTGTTTCCGTTCGACCCGATCTTCAATTCGATCGCCGACGAGCGGGCGCGAAACCGCATGATCTCGGCCTTCGACCTTGAAGCGACGGTGCCCGAATGGGCGCTCGCCTTCCGCTTCGACATCGTGCTGCGCGGGCGCAACCAGACGCCGACGGAGCGGTGAATGGCGGAGATCACGCCTTCGCAAACCGTGGGTCCATACTTCGCTTATGGGCTCACCCCCAATCGCAAATACGACTGGAAGGACACGTTCTCCACCGACCTGGTGACGCCGGACGCGTCCGGCGAGCGCATCCGCATCGAGGGCCAAGTGCTCGACGGCGACGGCTGCCCAATCAATGATTGCATGATCGAGATTTGGCAGGCCGACGCGCAGGGCCGTTATGCGAGCCCCGGCGATCCACGCCCGCGGCCCAATACGGCGTTCCAGGGCTTCGGCCGCGCCGGGACCGACGCTGAGGGCCGCTACGGCTTCGACACGATCAAGCCGGGACCCGTGCCGGGGCTCGACGGAAAGACGCAGGCGCCGCACGTCTTGCTCGCCGTGTTCGCGCGCGGCATGCTGCGGCAGAGCTACACGCGGATCTATTTCGCCGATGAGACCGCCAATGCCGACGATGCGATTCTGGCTTTGGCGCCGCCCGAACGGCGCGCGACGCTCGTCGCCGCCAAGTCGGAGCGGGACGGACGCGCGGTCTACACGTTCGACATTCACATGCAGGGCGATGCGGAAACGGTCTTCTTCGAGATATGATTGGAGGTTTCGGCGAGTCAAATCCCAGCGTTACGGAATGCTAAGTTCGGTTCGGTGGTGGCATGTGGCAATGAACGAGCCGGCGGGGAATTCCGCCCCCGCTTGAATGAAACAACAGGAAGCTAATGGGAGGAAATGGAAAAATGTATCGCAAACTTTTGGTGAGTCTGGCCGCGGTCGCGCTCGGCGCCTTCGCCGCGTGGCCGGCGCCGGCCCAGGGAACGGTGAAGATCGGCGTGCTGGAGGCGATGACCGGCCAGCAGCAGTCGACCGGCGTGCAGACGCTCGCGGCCATGCGGCTCTACATGGCGCAGCACGGCGACACCGTGGCCGGCAAGAAGATCGAGCTGATCGTCAAGGACGATGCGGCGACCGCCGATAACTCCAAGCGGCTCGCGCAGGAGCTGATCGTGCGCGACAAGGTGAACTTCCTGGTCGGCTTCGCCGTCACGCCGACCGCGCTCGCGGTCGCCCCGCTCGCGACCGAAGCGAAGATCCCGACGATCGTCGCCAACGCCGGCACCTCGATCATCACCGAGCGTTCGCCCTACATTGCGCGCACGAGCTTCACCCTGCCGCAGTCCTCGACGATCATAGCCGAATGGGCGCTGAAGAACGGCGTCAAGAAAGTGGTGAGCATCGTGTCCGACTATGCGCCCGGCGTCGATGCCGAGAAGTACTTTAACGAAACCTTCACCAAGGGCGGCGGTCAGGTGCTGGAGTCGCTCCGCGTGCCGCTTGCGGCGCCTGACTTCGCGCCTTTCCTGCAGCGCGCGCGCGACGCCAATCCCGACGCGATCTACATTTTCGTGCCGTCCGGCCAGGGCGCCACCTTCATCAAGCAGTTCATCGAGCGCGGGCTCGACAAGGCCTGGATCAAACTGATCGGCCCCGGCGACGTGACCGACGACGACCAGCTCAACGGCATGGGCGACCAGGTGATCGGCACGGTGACGGCGCATCTCTACTCGGCGGATCATCAATCGAAGATGAACAAGGAGTTCGTCGAGGCGTTCAAGAAGGCCAACAACGGGCTGCGCCCGAACTTCATGGCGGTCGGCGGCTATGACGCCATGCACCTCATCTACGAGGCGCTGAAGAAGACCGGCGGCGACACCGATGGCGACAAGCTGATGGCCGCGATCAAGGGGATGGCCTGGGAAAGCCCGCGCGGACCGATCTCGATCGATCCGGAAACGCGCGACATCGTCCAGAACATCTACATCCGCAAGGTCGAGAAAAAGGGGGGCGAACTCTACAATGTCGAGTTCGAGACCTTCGAGGCGGTGAAGGATCCCGGCAAGGCGAAGAAAGACCCAGCGGTCAGGTAGTGGGTCCGTTTCGCGGTCGCGAGCCGCGTGTTCGGTTGTCTTCCGGACGCCGCACGCCCCGCCGGTTCAGGCTCCGGCGAGAAGCCCGTCGGCCGGTCCCGCAACGCAGCGGGTATGTTCTCTCTCCCATTTCGGAGAGGGGTGGGGTGGAGTCGATTTCAGTGCCGGACGCGCCTGCGGCAAGAGCAGGATGGTCCTCCTTCGATCGGAAGGCGGATCGCTCTGCGCGCGAGACCTAGTTCATCGATTCCGTGGAAGCGGTCATATGGTGGGGATTCATCTGCATTGTGATGGCTTGTACGCTGAGTGATGGCTTGTACGCTGAGTGATGGCTTGTACGCTGACTTTTGATTCGCGGAACGGAGTCGAAGGTCATGACGGCATGGCGGCGCGTGATCGCGTTGTCGATCGGAGAAGACGATCTGGCCGGGCTGGTTTCGATCGCGC
>DASUPI010000250.1:0-4519 GCA_036281135.1 Rhodoplanes sp.
CATTGATGCGGTGGCGACAGTTCTGGTTATCGGCGCGAGCAAAGGGATCGGCCTTGAAACCGTGAAGGCGGCGCTCAAGGCGGGCCACACCGTGCGGGCGCTGGCGCGGTCGGCGGGCGGGATCGCGGTCGAGCACGAGAGGCTGGAGAAGCTGGCCGGCGATGCGCGCGATGGCGAGACCGTCAAGCGCGCGCTCGAGGGCGTCGACGTCGTCATCCAATCGCTCGGCGTGCCGGCCGAGCCCGCGGCCATTCTCAACCCGACGCGGCTTTTCTCCGAGGCGACGCGGGTGCTCGTCGCCGCAATGGAGGACAGTCCGGTGAAACGGCTGATCTGCGTGACGGGATATGGCGCGGGTGACAGCCGCCACAGCAGCGGATTTCTGTTCAACACGGCGTTCCGGCTGCTGCTCGGGCGGGTCTATGACGACAAGGACGTGCAGGAACGTATCGTCCGCCGCAGCAAGCTCGACTGGGAGATCGTTCGTCCCGTGATCCTCACCAACGGGCCGCGGACGAAGTCGTATCGGGCGATCGCCGACCCGCGTGACTGGCGGTGCGGGTTCATCTCGCGCGCGGATGTTGCGGATTTCCTCGTCAAGGAGATCGACGACAACGCCTATCTGCGCAAGACGCCGCTGCTGACGGGCTGACGCAAATGCCGAACCGCCGCGTCGGGCGGCGTTTTGCGATCACTGCAGCCGCGATCACTGCAGCGGCGGGGCGTATTGGATGCCGCCGCTCGTCCACAGGTGATTGAGCCCACGGGGAATGGCGAGTTTCGATTTTGCCCCGACATTGCGCTCGAACACTTCGCCGTAATTGCCGACCGAACGCAGGATGCGGACCACCCAGTCCGCCGACAGCCCGATCTCCTCGCCGAGATTGCCCTCGGCGCCGACGAGACGCTTGATCGCCGGCTTCTGCGACTGAAGCGCCTGCTCGATCGTTGTCGCGCCGACGCCAAGCTCCTCCGCGTTGAGCATGGCGAAATGGGTCCATTTCACGATCAGCGCCCACTGCTCGTCGCCCTGGCGCACCGCCGGGCCGAGCGGCTCCTTTGAGATCACATCCGGCAGGATCACGTGCTGGTCTGGCTGGGCGAGCGTTAGGCGCTCGGCAAAGAGCTGCGAGACATCGCCGGTGAACACGGTGCAGAGATTGCCGTCATAGGCCTTGACCGCGTCGGCTGCGCTGGTCGTGGCCACGAGGTCATATTTCAGCGAATTGGAGCGGAAATAGTCGGCGACATTCTGCGCGTTGGTGGTGCCTTCCTGCACGCAGACCTTGGCACCGTCCAGTTCGAGCGAGGACTGCACCGGCATCGACCGGCGGACGAGGAAGCCTTGGCCGTCGTAATAGGTCACGGCCGGAAAGATGAGCTTCAGCTCCGCCTCCCGCGCCATGGTCCAGGTCGAGTTGCGCGAGAGCATGTCGATTGCGCCGGATTGCAGGGCGGAAAACCGTTGCTCCGCATTCAGCGGCACGAAGCGGACCTTGCCGGGATCGTTGAAGATCGCCGCCGCGAGCGCGCGGCAGAAATCGACGTCGAACCCGCTCCATTCGCCTTTGGCGTCCTTCGCCGAGAAGCCGGGCAGGCCCTCGCTGACGCCGCAGACGAGCGCGCCGCGCTCTTTCGCCGTCTTCAGCGTCTGCGCCGGGGCGGCGCCGGCTAAGCCCTCCGCGCTCGCGAGCGCCAAAGCCGCGAGCAGCGCGCCGGCCACGCGAGACCAAGTCGGATGGGTCATGCTCATGCTCTTGCTCATTGTTCACATCTCCGGCGCCTGTCGCACGACGACGCGGGCGCCGACTTGCACACGTTGGTAAAGATGGATCACGTCTGCATTGACAAGGCGGAAACAACCGGAAGAGACGGCGTGTCCGATGGCCTCCGGCTGGTTGGTTCCGTGGATGTGGAAGACGGTCTTGTCGAGATAGATGGCGCGCGCGCCGTTCGGATTGCCGGCCCCGCCCGGCATGTGGCGCGGCAGATGAGGCTGGCGCGCGATCATCTCCGGCGGCGGCGTCCAGTCGGGCCACTCCGCCTTGCGCGAGACCCTCGCAAGCCCCTGCCATTGAAAGCACTCGAGGCCGACCCCGATGCCGTAGCGCAGCGCCCGGTTATTCCTCAGCACCACATAAAGCAAGCGTTCGGGTGTGTTGATGATGATCGTGCCCGGCGGCTCCGGGGTGCGGAAGAAGACGAGTTGCCTCAGATGGGCCAGCCGACGGCCATCCTCCTCCGCCGGTTCGTAGCCGGGCCGCTCGTTGATCTGCAACGTTTCCAGAGGGGTCGGGCGTTGGTGTTGTGCGTTCGACCGCGCCGTCCAAACCCCGGCAAGCGCCGCTGCGACGACAAGGCGGAATGTCCATAAGGCTCGTCGGCCGCAGTCCATGGCTCACCAATTGCTTGTCGAGGCATTCAAACGACGCGTGCATACACAAATCGCACGGAATCTTCCTGCCGTCATCAATCTCGTTGTTCAACAATCGATTAGTTTGGTCGCCTCGCCCTCCCTGACAAACCGAAAAGGCATCCGGCACGTGTCGGTTGAGCGAGGCTGCGCCGCAACGTGCCGCCGAGATCGAATGAATTCTCGCGGCGCACCGAATGGCTCCGGCCGCGACGCTTGCGCAACCGGTGCGTTGGGCTTTTCACTCAGACTGTTCGGCGCTGGCCGGCGGGCGCCCGGCCGAGCGGGTTTGCGGAACGTTTAAGATGCTGTGTTTGGCAATTGATTGCGCGTGGCTGAAAAAGGACTTCACCAGCCCGACAAGGTCGTCGCTGCAGTCGGCCAGAAGGCAGCCGCTCACGCGAACCTTCTCCTCGACGGCAAATTGATCCGGGTCCTGCAACGCGATCCTGACAACCTGCCCCCGATTGCGCGCCTTTCCGGGAAGCTGGAACTCGGGCGGAAGAGCCTCCGTGACGGGGAGAATCTTCTGGATGGTTCCGGTCACGGTCTTGCCGCGCGCCTTCACGGCGACGGACTCTCCTGCCTCGACATCGAACAGATAGGTTTCCGGCATAAAAGCAAGCACGAAGCTCTTGCCGGTGAAGATCTGGGCAACCCTGTCTTTTCCAGGCACAAGGCCCTCACCCTGGGAGGCTACAGCGCCGCCGATATAGCCGGCCACAGGTGCGCGAAGGACGCCGTCTTCGTAAGTCTGTTGAAAGTGGTCATAGGCCAGGTTTGTTTCGTCGAGCGCCGACTTGTTGGCGCGCAGCTCAGTCTGCAGCGATTCTTGTTCCGCCTGGAGAGAAAAGACCCGCTCACTCGCCGTGAAATGCGCCGCCGAGATTTCCTGCAGCGATCGTGACACAGTCAGACCTTTGGCCCCCGCCTTGGAGAGTTCGTCGAG
Source organism: Rhodoplanes sp. (assembly GCA_036281135.1). Taxonomy (GTDB): domain Bacteria; phylum Pseudomonadota; class Alphaproteobacteria; order Rhizobiales; family Xanthobacteraceae; genus Rhodoplanes. The sequence goes on from DASUPI010000250.1 coordinate 3,363, forward strand.
GAACGCCTTGGCTTGGTTGGCGCTCTCCTCGGCGATCGGAAGCAATTGGCCGACAACCTTCTGGCGCGCCTCCAGCTGGGCGACGCGGGAGCCGACCCGCGCCCGTTCTGCCGACAATTCGGCGAGGGTGCGGTAAATGGATGCCGACTCGACAATTGCGATTGTCTGCCCCTTGTCGACGTGATCGCCGGGACGGACCAACACCTGCTTGATCCGGGCATCGTAAGGCGCGGACACGGTGATGTGATCGCGAAACACGAGGCCGTCCGCGTTGAAGAACAGCCCGCCTCCCGGGAAGAAATAGAGAGCAAGGCCCCCCAAGACGGCGACGAAACCGATAAGCATCACGATCCGTCGCAGCCGCCGCCACGCCAATGTGCTTGCGCGAAGCTGAGCGGGGGCGCCGATGGCGGGCGCCGCAGTTGTCGCCATCATCGTCCCCCCGTGCTCTGGACCGCTCTGCCATGCGGCAGCAACCCGTCCAGCCAATCGATCCGCGCAAGTCGTTCGGCGATCTGAATGGCGGAATCGCCTCGCCCGAAAGGATTTTCGCCGGGGAGACGTTGCGGCTGGTCACCCCGGGTCAGCCGCCGCACTCCGTCCACGATGGCGTCGAAATCCGAACCGACCAGGCGTCCGAAACCGGCATCGACGACTTCGGGTCGCTCGGTCGTGTCGCGCGTGATGAGGATCTGCAAGCCAAATGTCGGCGCTTCCTCCTGCACGCCGCCCGAGTCGGTGACCACCACCCAGGCTTTGCTCAGCAGGTAGACGAAGTCGGGATATTGCAGTGGGTTGACGAGGCGAACATTGGGCACATCGCCGAGGATCTCAATGACTTGCGACCGCACATTCGGATTGAGGTGGACCGGCAGAACGATCAGCTTGTCGCCATCGGCGCCGAGCTCGCGCAATGCCAGCAGAACCTGCCGCAAAGGCGGGCCGATATTCTCCCGTCGATGCAAGGTGACCAGCACAAGCTTCTTGTCGTTCGGCAGTGTGGCCAAAGCGGGGTCCAACGGCTCGTAGCCAGCGCCGATTTTTTCCCGCACGAACAGCAATGCGTCCACGACCGTGTTGCCCACGACCAGCACGTGATCGGCTGGGACGCCTTCGGCCAGCAGGTTTTTCCGGGCGGCCGGGGTGGGCGCGAAGTG
>DASUPI010000251.1:0-5070 GCA_036281135.1 Rhodoplanes sp.
TCGCGGCCCCAGCCGTTCGCCTGCGACAACGGCGTGAGGAAAAAGCCGAGCGCCGAGCGCGGTCCGAAGGTGAGAATCGCGATGGCGCAACCGCTGATGACGATGACCAGGGGCGTCCGCCAGCCAAGCCGCGCGACGACGTTCATGGTGGCAATCTCCGTGCGTCCTCCGTTGAGGCGATCGGCCCCCCCCTTAACACGTGAGCTGCGCAGGAGAGATCAACTCGTCGTGCCCCGCCCCACTGAGCGGGACGGGGGAGACGAAGGCCCAAACAGCACGCATCGAGCGCGCGGCGCATCGCCGCCTTGCGCGCCGAGCGCGCAATCGTCGGCAATCAAAGCTTTTCGGCTGGCGCTATGTTGAGTTCGGCGTCGCCCCAGACGGGCTGCGCGGCGCCGTCGCCCCAGCTGCGCGGGCGATAGAACGTATGCACGCCGATCTTGTCGAGCTTGTGCATGGTGCGGACCCAGTATGGACGCACCCAGTAGGCGTGGTAGTGGGTCGCCTTGCCGACATCGGGCAGCCAATGCTTGCCGTCGAGCGTTTCACGCGCGATATTTTTGGCGCGTTCCCACGCGGGCGGCTCGGTGATCTTGTCGGGAATGCCGTCGCAGGCGAAAGTGAACTGGCAGGCGAGACGGCGGTGGGCGTTCTGATAGACGACGCCGCACACCGTCGTGGGATAGTAGCCGGAGAACACGCGGTTCATCACGACCTGCGCGACCGCGATCTGGCCCCGGGCCTGCTCGCCGCGCGACTCGAAATAGATGGCATCGGCGAGGCACTTCTCAGCCTTCTGGCGTTCCTCGCCGACAAGGCCGAGCCGGTCGGCCGGGCTGAGCAGCGAGCGGCCGTCGCCGGGGACTTCGCCCTTGTTGACGATCGTTTCGCCGCCGCCGGGATCAAGCGATGCAAGCCGCACCTGCGCGGCGTTCGCCTCGTCCTCGAGCGCGACGTCGTTTTGCGCCCCGCTCACGATCGAGGTCTCGCCCGGTGCCCACGCCTCCAGCCCGCCGCCAAGCTCGGCCAGCGGCTCTGCGCCGAAATAGATGCGCGCGTGACGGTAGGTCGGGGCCATGCTCTCGCCAAGGGTGGGCACGGCAGTGTCGGGCCGGTATGATTCGGTGTCGCTGATCCTGCTGTCGGCGGGCGGCTGCGCGCTTTCGGCGGGCGCAGCGATCGCGATGTCGGCCCTCGGCGCCGCCGGTCGCGGCAGTTCGATCTCGCCCGACGCGCTCGCCACCACATAAGTCGGCTCGGGAGCGGATTGCGGCGCGAGCGCCGCCTCGACGATCTTCGCGGCGGGCGCTTCCGCATGAACAGCAGGCCGCGGCGCACTGGCTGCGGACGGCGGCGCACTCATCGCAACCGGTTCTACGCTGAGGTCCGCGCGCGGCGCTCCGACCCAGGCCATCGACGCCGACGCGAACGCTTCGTCCGTCGCAAACGGCTGTGCGGCGTCATCCCAGGCGGAGGGCGCGCCCGCGGGCATGTCGGCTGCCGCGAGGGGCGGGCTCGCGGGCTCGAACGTCTGACGTTCGGAGGAAGGCGGCAGCGCGGCGACCTCGATCGGCCGCTCATCCTGGACGGGTTCCAACCGCGCCGTCGAAGGCGCGATGCGCGCGCGTTCCGCGCGATCGGCGGTCGCCGGAGCGGCCATCGGTCCGGGGGTCGCCGGCGCGGGAATCATGCTCGCGTTTTCTGCAAAGGCAGGGCTCGCCGGCGCGGCCTGCGGCGCGGGAGGTGCCGGCGCATTCGTGTGAGCGATCGCCGGCTCCTTGCGCCGGTTCGCCTCGGCGACACCGCGCGTGATGCGGTCGCCTTTGCGGGTCCGGTTGACCGCGTCGAATTCCTCGCTGGGAGCGGTTTGGCTGAGATCGAGCAGCACCCGCAAGGGTATCGAACCGGTGAGGTCCGACGCGCCGACATCCAGACTCGCGAGATTGATGAGTCGTTCGCCGAACGGTTCGGGGATGCTCGCGCCGACCGGACGGGGAAAGCTGAACGTGGCCGCGTGAATGGTTCCGAAGGGCGACTTGAGCACGTGTTCACGCCAGCGTTCGCTGAGCGATGAGCGTTGCGCGATGGTCGAAGCAAGATCCTGATACCCGACCGACGCCGGCATCGCTACGAAGGTCATTACGGCTAGGCCGAAGTGAGCGGTGAGTCCTTTCGGCCGCTTAGCCAACAATTGCGTTCGTAGGCCCAAGCGAAAGCCTCCCACGCGATGCAATACGCCTCGCCCCACACACGTGCTATTTTTTGCGGAGTTTGGTAAAGGTGACGTTTGCGCCTCGGCCGATCGTCAACCATGTTGTTGAAACGTGGTTAACGCTGCATAAAACGGATACGCGTCGCGGAGGATCGCGCACGCAGCTTCAACCCCGCCGCGCGTACGCGACGCGTTTAATGGCTCTCCGTCGTTGCTTGCTGTGCGATTCCGCCAGACTTTGAAATCGCTACCAGGCGCACGACGGCAATGATGAAATCGGAACAAGCCGATCCATCTTTGCCATCGTGGCTTGGCGCCCCCACACCCCCGTGCTTCGGCGGCAAGTCGATGGTTTGTTGGTAAACAAAAAGTGAGGCGGCACTTGGGCAATCGCCTCCGCCCACCATGCGGATCACTACGGACGCAGCTCCGGATCACGACGGACGCAGCGGCGGATCACGACGGACACGACCCGCTCGCGCGCGTCGGCGCGTGTGCGTGAATCGACATCCTTCCCGCGCCGATGCCACGTCGGCATCCGATCCGCTGCGCTTTATCGATCGCGAATCCGAGCGCCCGCATTTCACTTGACCCGTGTCGAACGAAATCCACTCTGGCGCGGCGAGCGCCGTCGATTCGAACGCGACGCGCTCTCCAGCCAGTCCGAGAGGAGGAGGCGACGATGTGTGACTGTTGTTGCGGCCCCGCGCGGGCTCGATCGCCGTGCCGTGGTGACGGGGCTCGCCGGCGCAGCCTTGCTGCCCATCGTGAATGCGGCGCCGACCGCGACGGCCGCGCCTTCGACGGGCGAGGACGAGCGATTCATGCGTCTCGCGATCGATGAAGCGCGGCGCGGCGATTTCCCGTTCGGCGCGGTCATCGTGCGCGATGGGCGCGTGATCGCGCGCGGGCGCAATCTCGGCCGGAGAAACGACGATCCGACGGCGCATGGCGAGATGATCGCGATCCGCCGCGGCCTAGCCGCCCGCGGCAGCGCGGCGCTCAAGGGCGCGACGCTCTACACGTCGGGCGAACCGTGCGCGATGTGCATGGGCGCTATCCTCTGGCGCCATATCGGCCGGCTGGTCTTCGCCGCATCGGTCGATCAACTCGCGACCAAAATCGATCAGATCATGATCTCGAGCCGCGAGATCGCGGCCAAGGCGGCCTTCGCGCCCATCTCGATCACGGGCGGCGTCCTGGCCGACGAGGCGATGAAGCTGTTCGCGAATTAAACCTGCACGCCGAATAGAGTCCGATGCTCGCCATTCGCGCCGCCAAGATCGCCATCGTCGCAGGGTTTGCGTTGCACGCAAGCGCGTTCGGCAACGTCACCGATTACGGCACCAATTTCGAATTCGTGCGGCACGTGCTGTCGATGGATACGATCTTTCCGACCGCGACCATCACCTATCGCGCCATCGCCGATCCGGTGCTGCAGCAGGCCGCCTATCTGATCATCATCGCCATCGAAGCGGCGGTGGCGGCGCTGTGCTTGCTCGGCGCCTATCGTCTTGTCCGCGCGTTGCGCAGCGACGGCCGCGCCTTCAATCACGCGAAACCCGTTGCGGTCGCCGGGCTGACGCTCGGCATCCTGCTCTGGCAAATAGACTTCATCACGATCGCCGGCGAGTGGTTCGGGATGTGGATGTCGCACCAGTGGAACGGCGTGCCGGACGCGTTCCGCATCGCGATGATCTTGTACGCCGGCCTGATCTTTCTCGCCATGCGGGACGGCGAGCTTGCAGACCCGCACGAATGAAATCGCCAATTTCTCCCGATCGAGTCGGCGCGAGCCGCAGCGGCATATGCGCTTTGTTTGAATGCGAATGAATTTATACACGCGCCCGAACTCGCCTGACGACCGGGCCATCGAACGGCTGGCGAGAGCCAACCGTTCGATAAGGTGCGGCGAGACCGGTCAGCGTCGAAGGCTCAATTGAAGCCGCCCTTCGACCGCTCGAACAGCAAATCGTCAGGCGAGCGAACCGTCGGGCCCGGAATGACGGTTGAATTGTAGGCGTTGCTCCAATCAACCGAACGGTTCCGGTAGGTCGCCGCGTCGGCGCCGACGCTGCCCGCAACGAGAACGGTGGCGAGACCGAAAGCAAACAGAGCGATCTTGGCAAAGGACATGGCATGCTCCTGATGTTTGACGATGCGGCGATCTTCGCCTCACCTGCCGTAAGTACGGGGCGCCATGTCGGAGGTTACATTCGGCGAGATCACAAGACTGTGCACGAAAGACGCGAATGCGTTTACCAATTCGTGATCGCTGGTCGTGCGCGCCGCGAGATGATCCGCCGCAGTATTTGCGCGCTCAGCTCTTGAGCCGGTAGCCCGTCTTGAAAATCCACCACACCGTCGCGAGGCACAGCATCAGGAATACGAGCGTCATCGCGAGGCTCACGCCGACTTGCACGTCGGCGACCTCGAAAAAGCTCCACCGAAATCCGCTCACCAGATAGACGATCGGATTGAACAGCGTGACGGTCTGCCAGAGCGGCGGCAGCACGCTGATCGAATAGAAGCTGCCGCCGAGAAAGGTCAGCGGCGTGATGACCAGCAACGGGATCACCTGCAGCTTCTCGAAGCCGTCCGCCCAGACGCCGATGATGAAGCCGAACAGGCTGAAGGTCACCGCGGTGAGCACGAGGAAGGCGAGCATCCAGACCGGATGCGCGATCCGTAGCGGCACGAACAGACCGGCGGTCGCAAGAATCAGCAGGCCGAGAATGATCGACTTGGTCGCCGCCGCGCCGACATAACCGAGCACGATCTCGAAGGGCGACACCGGCGCGGACAGAAGCTCGTAGATCGTGCCGACGAATTTCGGGAAGTAGATGCCGAACGAGGCG
>DASUPI010000252.1:0-2115 GCA_036281135.1 Rhodoplanes sp.
CACTCCTGCGTTTTACGGCGGCGCTTTGAAGCCGGCGGCTATTGGCGCGGACGATGGCATTGAAGTGATCTGGCGCCACGATTAAGGGTTTCGAGATCATGCGCATGATCCGACGCCGCCATTGCATCCTGATCGAACCAGGCGTCACAGGCGAAGTCCGATTCGTCAACAAACTCTTCGATCTCGCCGCCTAATCCAGGCTGCCGAGCGCGGCAGATTCTATCCGACCGCCGTTAATGCGGCAGATCCCCATGACTGGTCGAGTTTGCCACTCCACCCGGAAGTCGGAGAAAAAGGGCTCACCGATCGAAGCCCCGAGAACCGGTAACCCGCGTGAAAAGGCTTCGGTCAGCCTCGGCCGACCCCGCAAATCGGAATCGATCAGTTCAAGGGCAAACAAAATGTCCTGCATAGTTGCGTACGAAATGGTCTTAGTCTCCTGCCGAAGTCACAGCTGGGATCGTTCCCGTCTGTCCTCCTACAGCTTCCCTCACTTGTAGCCAGAATATGTCTTGCCGTTCGAAGACCTCGGCCGAGCACCATTCTCTTCGCCATCTCTTTCTGGATACGGTATTGCTCTCTGGCTGGCGGCCCGAGCAGAACACGGCCGTCGCCATGTACCGCACCCGATTTTTCGGACACAAGGCAGCGTTATGCGGCCTCGTGAGTGGTGATGCTCGAGGCCATCCAATGCCGTCGTGCTTCGGCGGGGCTTCGGTAGCCGTTCTTTTCCAATAGCCAGTGCTGGTTGTAGCGCTCGAAGTATGCCCTGACGGCGGCGCGGACCTCTTCGATGTCCTGGTAGATGCGCCCGAAGACGATCTGCTCCTTCAGCGTACGGATGAAGCGCTCGGCGACGCCGTTGGTCTCGGGCTCGCGGACGAAGGCGAAGCTGGGTGCCATGCCGAAGAACTTCAGCTGGTTCTGGAAGTGCTCGGACATGAAGGGACTGCCGTGGTCGTGACGGACCGCGACTCCCCGCGCGATATCGGCGCGGACGGAGCCGAAGACTTGGCTGACGGCCAGCGCCAGCGCCGCGGCGGCGGCGTAGCGGTTGCCGTGCTTGGCAACGTGCCAGCCGAGACCTTCGGCGTTCCAGTGCTCGGCGACGACGAACAGCGTGACGTTGCCGTCTTTGACTGTCGGAATGACGGCGCCGTCGGCACCCCACATGACGTTCGGGGCATCGGTGGTGATCGAGCCGTCGTGGTCGTTCGCCGGCCGGGGAGGCCGGCGATGCGGCGAGAGCAGGCTGTTCTCGCCCATGATCCGCAGCACGCGACTTCGGCCGACGCGGATGCCGTCGATCACCCGCAGCCGCGCCCAGACCTTGCGGTGCCCCTCGCCGGCCCACGGCGAGCGCGCCAGGTCGCGGCGGATGGCGGCAAGCAGTTCCTCGTCGCTGAGCACCGGTTTCGGACCGCGTCGACCGGCAGGGCTCTGCTGCGGCCGTCCCTTTTGGCGCCGGGCGTCGTAGAACGAGGATCGCGCGACGCCCCAGATTGCGCAGACCCGGCGTACGCCGTAGGTCCGGCCGGTCGCCGGCGAGGTCGCGGCGGCCATCAGCGCGACCTCCTGCGGGCCAAAGGGCCCGGCTTCTCCAGCCGCGCGCGCAACAGTTCGTTCTCCATGCTCAACTCGCCGATGCGGCGATGCGTCTCGGCGAGCGCGCGCTCCTGCGGATCGTCATCACGCTCGCGCAGCCCGGCGTCGATCCCGGCGAGCCCGCGCTGCCGCCACTCCTCCAGCTTCCATACCGGCACCGCGAGCCGGCGGGACAAGCCTTCGACGGGGTCGCCCTGCATCAGCCGCAGCACCACCTCCCGCTTGCGCGAAAGGCTCCACCGCTGGCCGGGTGCCAAGGCGGCGACCGCTCCCTCATCCCGGGCTGTGGACAGCGTGGACGAGCGCTGCTCGCCCTCGCTGCCCACAGCCCCAACAGCCACATCCATCCCTGTAATGATCTCATCCATCAAAGCTGCTCCTCGCGGTTCCTGGTTCGACAATGTCGTGTCCACAGAAACCGGGTGCAGCTCATCGCCCACAGGCCGCGCACGCTCTCGATGCTCGTCTCGCCGAAACGGGCCTCGGCCAGATAAGACGTGTCCATCGACG
>DASUPI010000253.1:0-5590 GCA_036281135.1 Rhodoplanes sp.
ACTGACCGAACAGCGTCGCCAGCAACATGATGCCGCCATCGCGATCCTGAATGCCGGCGGAATGAACGATGGCGTGCAGCAACAGTCCCAGCGTATCGACGAGAATATGCCGCTTCTTGCCCTTGATCAGTTTGCCCGCATCGAACCCGTGCGGATCGATGCAGGCCCCCTTTTTCGGCGCTCTTGACGCTTTGACTATCGATGATGCAGGCGGTGGGGCTGGCTTCTCGTTCCGCCTTCTCGCGGCATTCGACGTAGAGTGCGTGATGAATGCGATCCAGCGTGCCATCGCAGTGCCACCAGACGAAGTAGTTGTGGACCGTGCTGCGGGGCGGAAAATCTTTCGGAAGGTAGCGCCACTGGCAGCCGGCGCTCAGGATATACATGACCCCATTCATCACCGCGCGCAGATCTGTTCGCCGCTTGCCGCCGCCGCGCCTCGCTGGCGGAATGAACGGCTCGACAAGCGCCCACTCCTCATCCGTCAGGTCGCTCGGGTGTCTCAGGTGATCACGATTGTATTTCGCTCGGTTCTCATCCGTCCACATCGGCGGTCTCCTCGAATCAGACCGCCCTTCTTGAATCACGAAAGATTCAAAGGATTCAACAAGTTTCGGGACGGACACTAAGACCAGGAAGGTTTGGAGCCTTTTCGAAAAGCACGAGCTGGTTCGGGTCCGTGGCGTCGGAGAAGCGGAATTCGCCGCTATCATCAACCCTCCACATCGCCTCCTTCATCTTCTCAAGGCCAAGCAACGCATTCGTGGCGTAAAAAAGATAATAGTCGGTCACGTCCCGCGCGTTGGACATTTCAAACGATCGCACGTATCGCGCACCACCTCCGTCGTGGAGTTGCCGAAGGTAAAGGTCATGCAGACACCTGTTTCGCAGACGCGAGTCGCTTTCGCCGATGCATGTTCTCCAGGCGCTCGTGCCGAAGAAGCTGTCAAAGTTCTCAACTTGATCAGGACGACCGAGGAAGCGGTTGATTTCCTCGTACATGAAGATGATAAAGACTTCACAACTCCGCTGCGTCAGTATCTTCTTGACCAAGTTGAGCGGCGTTCCTTTCCAGCCGAAAGGGTCAATAAATGCGAAGGTTGGGATCAGCCGACCATTTCGCACGAACTCGGGGTAGCGCTTGTCGAACGACTCTTCGAATGTCGTTCCGCCGTCAACCAATACGTTGAAATTAGATGGCAACGTCCTTTGCGCAACCTGTTGCCGCAGGTGATCAGCGCGATCCGCGTCTTTTTCGACGAACAAAAAATGAAACTTTGCAGACAGCGGATGCTTGTGGTTGAGCGCGGCATCAAGAGCAATGATTGGCGACCCGGCTTCTCCGCCCGAGTACTCACCCGGACCTGCAAAGCCGTCAACGTACAGGATTTCCGGAAACCGCCCCTGGCTGAGAATCACCATCCAGGCCTGAAGATACCGCCTCAGAATTTCATGTTTCGCGCGCGTATGCGGCTCAAGCTCCCAAACGGTTTGCCTCGGCGCCGCCATCTCGTATCCCCCGTCCGCTATTATGGTCGATGTTATTTGTTATCGGCCACTCGCTCCACTCGCGGCAATCCAACAGCCGTCCGCCGGACTTGGGCCTCAATCCGCCCCATTGCTTGAAAAAGAACGGAACCTTGGCGGCTTTACACTGGTCCCGCACCTCCGGCGCCCATTCGATCAGCATCGGTCTTGCCTGCGGCCCACTTTCTCCGCCGACGATCACCCAATGAACGCCATCCAGATTGAATAGCCCCATTGGGCCGATAAGCGGCTCAATCGACAAAAACCGGACGGCGGCATTCGCCTGCTGGAGGTGCTTGATGCGCGACTTTTTGCTGCCGTCCTCGACGGATATGCCCAGCCAGATATGAGAGGGCGCAGCTTCGTTCGGATATCGCGCGTTGACATAGTCGCGCAGACGCGAACTGCGCTTCGTGAGGACTTGAAACTTGTGCCAGTGCGCCTGCTCCATGGTGTCGAACACGCGATCCACGAACCCGAACGAAACCTGTTTATGGAACAGATCGCTCATTGAATTCACAAAGATCATTTTCGGGTCGCGCCATCGCAGCGGTTGTTCAAGCCGCTCCGGACGGAGTTGGAGGTCGAACCCGCGTTCGAAAGGATGTCCGGGCACACCGCGAAACCGCTCCGAAAAGCGTTCCGCATAGCAGTGATCACATCCGGCGCTGATTTTCGTGCAACCCGTGACCGGATTCCATGTTGCGTCAGTCCACTCGATTGCCGTCTTGCTTGCCATGGATTCGCCTTGAACAAAACAAGAACATATCAGAGCCGCGCCTGAGAAGAAAGCGATTTCAACCAGCTCTCGTGAAAGACAGGCTCGCCGTGTAGAAGCACCTGGAAACTCGAACAATCCCTGACGCTCCGCGCTCTCGTCTCCAGCGTGGTCGGGACACGACGGAGTAACCAAATCGCGCTGTGAAAGGCACGCGAAGAGGCTTGCGTGCCTGATCCGAGCCGCGCCATAGACGTAACCGTCACCTGCGCGATTGCACGAACATGAACATCCTTCTTCTCGGCTCCGGCGGACGCGAGCATGCGCTCGCCTGGAAGATGGCCGCAAGCCCGCTGGTCGACCGGCTCTATTGCGCGCCGGGAAATGCCGGCATCGCCCAGGACGCCGATTGCGTCGCGCTCGATCACAGCGATCACGCCGCGGTCGTGACATTCTGCAATTCGAAGGCGATCGATCTGGTCGTGGTCGGGCCGGAAGCGCCGCTGGTGGCCGGAATGGTCGACGATCTCGAAGCGGCGGGCGTGAAGGCGTTCGGCCCCAGCAAGGCGGCGGCGCGGCTCGAAGGCTCCAAGGGCTTCACCAAGGATCTCTGCCGCGCGCACGCTATACCGACCGCCGCTTACGAGCGGTTCGCCGATGCCGCGCCGGCCAAGGCCTATATGCGCGGGCGCGGCGCGCCCATCGTCGTCAAGGCGGACGGGCTCGCCGCCGGCAAGGGCGTCGTCGTCGCCGCCACGCTCGCCGAGGCGGAGGCGGCGATCGAGATGATCCTCGGCGGCGGTCTGGGCGCAGCCGGCGCGGAGCTCATCATCGAGGAGTTTCTCGACGGCGAGGAGGCGTCCTTCTTCGCGCTGTGCGACGGCGATACCGCGCTGCCGCTCGTTTCCGCGCAGGACCACAAGCGCGCCTTCAACGGCGACCGCGGCCCCAACACCGGCGGCATGGGCGCGTATTCGCCGGCGCCGGTGATGACGAAAGAGATGACGAAACGCACGATGGACGAGATCGTGCTGCCGACGCTGCGCGCAATGAGCCAGATGGGCGCGCCCTACAAGGGCGTGCTCTTCGCCGGGCTGATGATCACCCGCGAAGGGCCGAAGCTGATCGAGTACAATGTCCGTTTTGGCGATCCGGAATGCCAGGTGCTGATGCTCCGCTTGAAATCCGATCTCGTGCCCGCGCTCATCGCCGCGCGCGACGGCGTGCTGAAGAGCTTCGATCTGCGCTGGCGCGACGATGCCGCCCTCACCGTCGTCATGGCCGCGCAGGGCTATCCGGGCGCTTACGCCAAAGGCTCGGCCATCGCGGGGCTGGACGAGGCCGCCGCGGTCGACGGTGTGGAGATTTTCCATGCGGGCACCGCGGCCGGCGCGGACGGAACGCTCGTTGCGAATGGCGGACGCGTGCTCAATGTCTCGGCGATCGGCAGGACAGTCGCCGAGGCGCAGGCCCGCGCCTACGCGGCGGTCGACAAAATCCGCTGGCCCGAGGGCTTCTGCCGGCGCGATATCGGCTGGCGGGCGGTGGCGCGGGACGCCGGAACACAAAAGTTTTCTGGCGTTGCCGCGGATGATGCGCCAGCGTGACGTCGCAACTTGGACCGCAACAAAACAGACCGATCATGCCCGATCTCGCCGACCTCTATCCCGGCTTTGCCGCCCACTGGATCGACACCTCGGCCGGCAAAATCTTCGCCCGCGCGGGAGGCGGCGGCCCGCCGCTCCTGCTGCTGCACGGCTATCCGCAGACCAATGTGATCTGGCACAAGGTGGCGCCGACTTTGGCGAAACGCTTCAGTCTCGTCATTCCCGACCTGCCCGGCTACGGCTGGTCGGCGGTTCCGCGCTCGGGTCCCGATCATGCGCCCTACAACAAGCGGGCGATGGCGGTCGCGATGATCGACCTGATGGAGGCATTGGGGTTTGCGCGCTTTTCGCTCGCCGGCCATGACCGCGGCGGGCGCGTCGGCTATCGTCTCGCGCTCGATCATCCCGGCCGCCTCGCCAAGCTCGCCGTGCTCGACATCGTGCCGACCTATACGATGTGGCGTCAGATGGATCGCACGCTCGCCTTCAAGGTCTGGCACTGGAGCTTTCTCGCGCTGCCGGCGCCGTTCCCGGAAACGCTGATCGGCAAGGACCCGGTCTATTACCTCGACTGGAAGATCGCGAGCTGGACGAAGGCCAAGGACCTCTCGGCCTTCGATCCGCGCGCGCTCCTGCATTACCGCGCGTTCTTCCAGGACCCGTCGCGCATTCATGCGACCTGCGAGGACTACCGCGCCGGGCGCACGATCGACCTTGCCCTCGACGAAGAGGACCGCGCCGCGGGGAGACTGATCGACTGCCCCGTGCTCGCATTGTGGGGCGAAGCCGGAATACCGAGCGAGAGCGGTCCGCTCGCGACGTGGCGCGAATGGGCGAAGGACGTGCGCGGAGTGGCGATCGATTCCGGGCATTTTCCCTGCGAAGAAGACCCCGAGCCGACGGCGAAGGCGCTCGTGGAGTTCTTCGCCGGCTCGCCATGAAGACCTTCGCGCTCGCGCTCGGGGCGGGCGGCGCGCGCGGGCTCGCGCATATCGCAGTGCTCGAAGCGATCGACGAGCTCGACGTCAAGCCCGTTGCGATCGCGGGTTCATCGATCGGCGCGGTGATCGGCGCCGCCTATGCGGCCGGCATGAGCGGCAAGGCCATCCGGCGGCATGTCATCCGGGTCGTGCACGATCGCGCTGACCTGATCCGCCGGCTGCTCGGCGCGCGCGCGGCACCTTGGTCGAGCTTTCTGCGCCGGCCGCTCGGGCAGAACCCGGTGCTGCTCGACGGCGACCGGCTGTGCGCGGCGTTCCTGCCGGACGGAGTGCCGGACGAGTTCGCAAAGCTGCCGATCCCGCTGCTCCTGGTCGCGAGCGACCTCTTCACCCGCGAAGAGATCGTGTTCACGAGCGGCCCGCTGCGCCCGGCGATCGCCGCGTCCATGGCCATCCCGGGTCTGGTGCGGCCGGTCGAGCACGACGGCCGCGTGCTGGTCGACGGCGCGGCGGTCGATCCCCTGCCCTTCACCCAGCTTGCCGGGCGCGCCGATGTCGTCGTGGCGGTCGATTGTTCGGCCGGCCCGGTGGCCGGCGGCAGTGTGCCCGATCCCTGGGACGCCGTCTTTGCCACGATCGCCATGATGGGGCAGACCATCGTGGCGGAGAAACTCAAGGGCCGGGTGCCCGACCTGCTGATCCGGCCGCATGTCGCCGCCTTCCGCATGCTCGAATTCCTCAAGGCGAGCGCCATCATCCGCGCCGGCGAGCGGATCAAGGCCGAGGTGAAAGCGGAG
>DASUPI010000254.1:0-2005 GCA_036281135.1 Rhodoplanes sp.
TCGCGAGCGACCGCAAGCTCGACGATCACCCGCTGCGTCAATCCATGGTCGCGGTCGAATCGATCGGCGCCGGCGGCGGATCGATTGCGGCGTTCGACCGCGGCGCGCTCTGCGTCGGCCCCGAAAGCGCGGGCGCCGAACCGGGCCCGGCCTGCTATGGGCGCGGCGGAACACGAGCGACGGTGACCGACGCCAATCTCCTGTTCGGCTATCTCAATCGCGATCGTCTACGGCAATGAGCTGCGACTTGACGACGGCGCAGCGCGCGCGGCGATTGCACAGCTCGCGGCCGAGTCCGGCATGGAGCTTCTCGATACCGCGCTCGGCATCGTCCGGGTGGCGAACCAGGCGATGGTGCGCGCGCTGCGACGGGTGACGGTGGAACGCGGCATCGACGGGAGGCAGTGCACGCTCATCGCATTCGGCGGTGCGGGTCCGATGCATGCGGTGGCGGTCGCGCGCGCCTTCGGCATTGCGCAGGTGATCGTCCCGGCCCAGTCGAGCGTGTTTTCGGCGCTCGGCTGCGTGCATGCGCAAATGGGCTATTCGCAGCAGCAGACCTTGCGCATGTCGGCGGAGCGTTGGGATGTCGGGTTGATCGACAGCGCGCGGGAGAGATTGCGGGCGCGGCTTGCCGCACCGCTGATCGCCGCCGGCCATCGTCCCGAGGCGCTCTCGGTCGAAGAAACCGCCGCCGTGCGCTACCACGGGCAGAGCTATGCGATCGAGATCGTCCAGCCGGACTTTTCCGATCCCGCGCAGCTCGGGCGGGATTTCCTGGAGCAGCATCGCAAGCTCTACGGCTTTGCGACCTACGAGCCGTGGGAACTCACCGCGATAAGGATGCGGGTCGCCGCTCCGCGGGCGGATATTCCGGCCGTCGCGCGGCCCTCGGCGCGCGGCGAGGCGCGGTCCACCGCGAGCCCTTGCGTGTTCGATCGACGCGGCGAGCAGATGACCCAGCGGTTCGACCGCGCGGCGACGCCGCCCGGCGGCGTGGTGTGCGGCCCGGCGGGGATCGAGGACGCGTTCTCACCGGTCGTGGTCCCGCCCGGCGCGACGGCGGCGGCGGACGCGCGCGGCCATCTCGTCATCACGGTCGGACGGGCGGTCATAAGCGGCGAGGATCGGGCGGCATGAGCATCGGCGTCGATCCCGTCTCGTTGGAAGTGATCCGCAACGGGCTCACCTCGATTGCGGAGGAAATGTCGCTGATCGTCATGCGCTCGGCGCGCTCCCCGCTGCTGCGCGAAGCCGGCGATCTCTCCTCCGCGGTGACCGACGCCGACGGCTTCCTCGTCGCGCAGGGACGTGACGTGCCGATGCATCTCGGCGTCATGAGCTTCACCGTGCGCGAATTCCTCAAGCGCGTGCCGAGACACCGTTTGCGCCCGCACGATGTCTGGCTTCTCAATCTGCCCGAGGTAGGCGGCAATCATTTGCCGGACGTGAAGGCGATCCGCCCGGTCTTTGCGGACGGCATGATCCGCGCCTTCGCGGTGTCGCTCGCCCATTGGGCGGATACCGGCGGCGCCCTGCCGGGCAGCTATGTCCCGAATGCGACCGACGCCTGGCAGGAAGGCTTGCGGATTTCGCCCTTGCGTATCGCCACGGCGGAGGGCGTCGACCGCGAGAAGCTCGACTTCGTGCTCGCCAATGTGCGCGGACCCGCCGAGCGGGAGGGCGACATCCTCGCGCAGCTCGCGGCGACCCGCGTCGCCGACGAGCGGCTGCAACAACTCTTCGCCGAGCATGGCGTCGACATCGTCATGGCGGCGATCGCGGCGATTCACGATCGCGCCGAAGCGCAGATGCGCGATGCAATCGCTGCTGTTCCCGACGGCGTCTACGAAGGCGTGGACTGGCTCGACGACGACGGCTCCGGACAGGAGCGGATCGCGATCCGCGTGCGCGTGACCATTTCCGGCAGCGAGGCGCTGTTCGACTTCTCCGATAGCGACGACGCCACGCGCGGTCCGGTGAACACCACGCCCTTCATCACGGC
>DASUPI010000255.1:0-5264 GCA_036281135.1 Rhodoplanes sp.
CAAGGCCGGCGAGGCCGAAACGGGAGACGTCAACGCTTACGCCCGGAACATCGAAGCGATCCGCAACGCCGCCGCGATGGCGCGCGGCGAAGTGGCGTGAGCGTTTGCCGCTGGGTCGATCATTACGATTGTACGCATCGGCGCCGCACCCCTCACCCCCGCCGTTCGCTATCGAGATGCGCCATCTGCATCGCCGGGTAGCGCTCGCCCGAGGCGGCGTCCGGCGGCACGGCGCGTTCAATGCGAGCGATATCGTCTTCCGAAAGGTCGAGTGCGAGCGCCGCCAGTCCATCGGCCAACTGATCGCGCCGCCGGGCGCCAATCAACGGCACGATGTCCGATCCGCGCGAGAGCACCCAGGCGACCGCAAGCTGCGCGACCGTCGCGCCCTTCTCATTCGCCACCGTGCGCAGGGCCTCTGCCAAAGCAAGGTTGCGCTCCACGTTTTCAGCCTGGAAACGTGGGCTTTGAGTTCGGAAATCGCGCGAAGCGGCGCTCCGTTCGCGCGACCACCGGCCGCTCAGCAAGCCGCGCGACAGCACGCCGTAGGCGGTGACGCCAACGCCGAGCTCGCGGCAGGTCGGCAGAATGTCCGCCTCGATCCCGCGCGACAAGAGCGAGTATTCGATTTGCAGGTCAGAAATCGGATGCACCGACTGCGCGCGGCGGATCGTGCTCGCGGCGGCTTCGGACATTCCAATATGACGCACAAAGCCGGCCCGCACCATGTCGGCGATCGCACCGACCGTATCCTCGATCGGCACCGCCGGATCGACGCGGGATGGACGGTAGATGTCGACATAGTCCGTGCCAAGCCGCTGCAGCGTGTAGGCGAGGAAGTTCTTCACCGCCAGCGGGCGCCCGTCATATCCGGAGAAGCCGCCGGCGGGATCGCGCAGCGCGCCGAATTTCACGCTGATAAAGACCTCGTGACGCGGCACAGATTGCAGGGCTTCGCGCAGGAGCAGCTCATTGTGCCCCATGCCGTAGAAATCGCCGGTGTCGAGCAGGGTGACGCCGGCATCGATCGCGGCATGGATAGTGGCGATACTCTCGGTCCGGTCCGCCGGACCGTAGAAGTCCGACATCCCCATGCAGCCGAGCCCAAGCGCGGAGACTTGCGGGCCGGTGCGGCCCAGCGAGCGGGTGATCATGACGGCCCTCCTATGCAACAGCCTCCCAGAATGTAGGGCGAATACGAGACAACGCCATAAGCGCGGCACACTGCCCGACCTTGCGGATCGATCCGTTCGGTGGATGATGGCGCGCCAACTTCTTGGCTCCGAAGGAGCGCCATGATTCCCCGCTACACCCGCCCCGCGATGGCCGCGATCTGGGACCCGCAGACGCGGTTCCGTATCTGGTTCGAGATCGAGGCGCATGCCGCCGACGCGATGGCCGAACTCGGGATCATCCCGAAGGGGGCCGCGCGCAGTATCTGGGCGAAGGGCAAGGACGCCACGTTCGACGTCGCGCGCATCGACGACATCGAGCGCACGACCAAGCACGACGTCATCGCCTTTCTCACCCATCTCGCCGAGATCGTCGGGCCCGAGGCGCGCTTCGTGCATCAGGGCATGACCTCGTCCGACGTGCTCGACACCTGCTTCAACGTGCAGCTCGTGCGCGCGGCTGATCTGCTGATCGCCGACGTGGATGCGCTGCTTGCCGCGCTCAAGCGCCGCGCCTTCGAGCACAAGCTCACGCCGACCATCGGCCGGTCGCATGGCATCCATGCCGAGCCGACCAGCTTCGGGCTCAAGCTCGCCTTTGCCTTTGCCGAGTTCTCCCGCGCGCGCGAGCGTCTCGTCGCCGCGCGCAAGGAGGTCGCGACCTGCGCCATCTCGGGCGCGGTCGGCACCTTCGCGCAGGTCGATCCCCGGGTCGAGGCGCATGTCGCGCAGGCGATGGGACTTGCCGTCGAACCGATCTCGACCCAGGTGATCCCGCGCGACCGCCACGCGATGTATTTCGCCACGCTCGGCGTCGTCGCCTCCTCCATCGAGCGGCTCGCCACCGAGATCCGCCATCTGCAGCGCACCGAGGTGCTCGAGGCCGAAGAGTTTTTCTCCGAGGGCCAGAAGGGCTCCTCGGCCATGCCGCACAAGCGCAATCCGGTGCTCTCGGAAAACCTCACCGGGCTCGCGCGCATGGTGCGGGCCTATGTCGTCCCCGCCCTGGAAAATGTCGCGCTGTGGCACGAGCGCGACATTTCGCACTCCTCGGTCGAGCGCATAATCGGCCCGGACGCGACCGCGACGCTCGACTTCGCGTTGGCGCGCCTCGCCGGTGTGATCGACCGGCTCATCGTCTATCCCGAGAATATGCGGCGCAATCTCGATCGGCTCGGCGGGCTTGTCCACTCCCAGCGCGTGATGCTCGCCTTGACCCAGAAAGGGGTGCCGCGCGAGGAGGCCTATGCTTTCGTCCAGCGCAACGCCATGCAGGTATGGCGGGGCGAAGCGTCCGACTTTATGGAAATCCTGAAGCACGACCCGAAGGTGCGGACCCATCTGAGCGAAGCCGAGATCGAGGCGCTGTCCGACCTCGGCCATCACCTCAAGCACGTCGATACGATCTTCGAGCGGGTGTTCGGACGCGCTTGAACAGAATAGCATAGCGCTCCGAGCCCAAATATACTTACGCTGATGGAACGCATATTTGACTGCGATCCTGCGAAGCGGAATTGGCTACTGTCCGAAAGAGGATTCGACGTACGCGATACGGCCGCGGTGTTTGCCGACCCGAACAGGCTCGATTTCGAGGACACCCGCCACGATTACGGCGAGGAGCGTCGTGTCGCGATCGGCAAGGCGCTCGGCCGGGTATTCACGGTCGTTTACACCATGCGCGGGCCAGTGACATGGATCATAACGGCTTGGCCGTCGAACCGAAAGGAACGAGAATATTATGGCGCGAGATAGCACGACGTTCACTCGTTTGGCCGACGGGACGCTGCTGCTGCGCCACGCCGACGGCAGCTACCGCCCTGTCCCTTCGGAGACGGAGCGCGCTCGGCTCGATAGCCTCACAGAGGCAGAGATCGAAGCCACGGCCTCATCCGACCCGGATCATCCCGGCCTGGACGACGCCTTCTGGGCAGCCGCGACCGCGGCTCCCGGAAAGGAAGCAGTCTCGATCAAGCTCGACCGAGACGTGCTGGCCTATTTCCGAAATCAGGGACGCGGATATCAAAGCCGCATCAATGCCGTTCTCCGGCGCTATATCGAATCCCGGCGCAAGGCAAGGTGACCGGTCCCCCCTCGAAACCGATGCTGCTCAACCTCACCTGAACGCGGTGTCAGAGCTGACGTCCTCCCCCACCATCCTCGTCTTCGACTCCGGGCTCGGCGGACTCACGGTGTTCCGCGAGGTCGTGCGGGCGCGGCCGGATGCGCATTACATTTACGTCGCCGACGATGCGTTCTTCCCTTACGGCCGCCACTCCGAAGCGGCGTTGATCGCCCGCCTGGTCCCGCTGATGGGCGAACTGATCGCCGCCCATCGGCCCGATCTCGTCGTGATCGCCTGCAACACCGCCTCGACGCTCGTGCTCGCGCACCTGCGGGCGGCCTATTCCGTCCCGTTCGTGGGGACGGTGCCCGCGATCAAGCCGGCCTGCGCCGCCTCGAAAACAAAGCTCGTGTCCGTGCTCGGCACCGAAGCGACGGTCGCGCGCGAATACACCCGCCGGCTGATCCGCGATTTCGGCCAGGGCTGCGAGATCGCGCTGATCGGCTCGGCCCGGCTCGCGAGCCTCGCCGAGGCGGCGCTGCGGGCGGAGCCGGTGGAGGACGCGGCCATCGCAGCCGAGATCGGGCCCTGCTTCGTCGAGCGCGGCGGGCGGCGCACCGACACGATCGTGCTGGCCTGCACGCACTATCCGCTGCTGTCCGAGCGCCTGGAGCGGCTGGCCCCGTGGCCGGTCGCCTGGATCGACCCGGCCCCGGCGATCGCCCGCCGGGTCACGCACCTGCTCGGGCCGGCAAGTGACGGCGAGAAGCATCCGACCGAGCGGCGCGCGCGCGACCGCATTGTGTTCACCTCGGCGACGACGCCTGCTCCGGATCTCGCCGCGGCGCTGACGCGGTTCGGGCTGCGGCTGATCGAGAATGCGCCTGACGACGCGGACGAAGCGTCCCTGCCCGTTGTCCCCATCCGGATCGGACGCCGTTGAGCGGCGAGCAGCCAGGCGGTTTGACAATTCCGCCCATTCCCCTAAAAACCTGCATTGCGCGGGCCGAACGGCCCGCGCAGCGTTTCGCGACCCGCGGTGCGCGCTCGACGCTTGAGCGCGGACCTGTCGGTTCCGGCGAGCCGGGACAAAGGAGGGCGCGATCCTCACAAGCTCACTTCAACGGGCGGGCAAAGCCCGCCGCACGAGGACGCGATGACCAAGCGCACCGAGGCGAAATACAAGATCGATCGCCGCATGGGCCAGAACATCTGGGGCCGCCCGAAGAGCCCCGTCAATCGCCGCGAATACGGCCCCGGCCAGCACGGCCAGCGCCGCAAGGGCAAGCTCTCCGACTACGGAGTGCAGCTGCGCGCCAAGCAGAAGCTCAAGGGCTATTACGCCAACATTTCGGAGCGGCAGTTCCGCGGCATCTATAAAGAAGCGATCCGCATGAAGGGCGACTCAGGCGCCAATCTGATCGGGCTTCTGGAGCGGCGGCTCGACGCCGTCGTGTACCGCGCCAAATTCGTGCCGACCGTCTTCGCCGCGCGGCAGTTCATCAATCATGGGCATGTGAAGGTGAACGGCAAGCGGGTCAACATTGCGAGCTATCGCTGCAAGGCGGGCGACCTCATCGAGGTCAAGGAGGCGTCGAAGCAGCTCGCGCTGGTGCTGGAAGCGGCCGCGCTCGCGGAGCGCGACGTGCCCGACTACATCGAAGCCGACCACAACAAGATGACCGCCCGGCTCGCCCGCATTCCGCAGATCAACGAGGTTCCGTACGCGGTTCAGATGGAGCCCAGTCTGGTCGTGGAATATTACTCGCGCTGATGCCGCCGCGGTCTGTCGACGCTCGCCGCAGCACCGCCAAGTCCATAACGAACCGAGCGCGGCCGCATCTGAACGCGGCCGGACTGCTCCGATTCGCCCCAAACTCCAAGACCAAATCAGCCGGGAGGCTTCGCCGCAACGAGGCCGAGAAGAAGCTGGTCTTCGTCCAGTCGCGTGAGACGCTGGCGCGCCTTTCAACGTTACTGACAGAGGCCGGCATCTCGCGCAGCCGTTCGGCATTGGCCGGCTGGCGTGG
>DASUPI010000256.1:0-3111 GCA_036281135.1 Rhodoplanes sp.
CGCCGGCCCCGGCGGCCCGGCATCGCCCTTTTCGCCCTTCGTTACGGCCTGCTCCTGGCCGCACCCGCCCACCAGGAGCGACAACGTCATCAGCGACAAGAAAAGCGTGCGCATCGATCGCAACTCCAGCGCTCCTTCACCACAATCGAGTTGATCTGATCGTCAGAATCCTTTTTCCCCCGCGCGCCGCGCGGCAGGTGCAACCTTTGTCGGTAGCAGAAGATCAGGCGAATCGAAAGCGCGCCCAAGATACCGCCCACACATCGTTCGACAATCACCTTGGTCGTCGGCTATCGCCCCCGCTACGATCGACCGACAACGGAGCCAGCCCCGCCATGACCAGCATCGAGACATCACCGACCGTCGAGACCGCGATCGACGGACCGGTCGCCGTCATCGCGCTCAACCGGCCGGAGGTGCGCAACGCGGTCAACGAAACGTTGCGCACCGAGTTCATCGCGGCGCTCGCCCGCGTCGCCGACGATGACGCCGTTCGCGCCGTGGTGATCACTGGAAACGGCCCGGCCTTCTGCGCCGGGGGCGATATCGCCGCCATGCAGCGGAACTTGAGCGCGGCTCAGGGCGAACTTGCCTTCAGCGGCTGGCGGCGCCAGCGGCGATTGCATGAGGCGGTCGGCGCGCTGCACCGGCTGACCAAACCGACCATCGCTGCGGTCAACGGACCCGCGATCGGGCTCGGCTGCGATCTCGCGCTGTGCTGCGATTTCATCATTGCCGCGGAGCGTGCGAGTTTCGCCATGAGCTTCATTCTGCGCGGTCTCGTTCCGGACGGCGGCGGGCTTTATTTCCTGCCGCGCCGGGTCGGGCTTGCGCGCGCGAAGGAACTGATCTTCACCGGGCGCCGGGTCGAGCCGCCGGAAGCGCTCGCGATCGGAATGGTCGACCGGGTGACGCGCTCGGATGCGCTCGTCGCCGAGGCGCGCGCCTGGGCGGCCGAGCTCAGCCAAGGCTCGACCGCCGCGCTCGCGCTCGCCAAGGAAATCCTCAACAGGACGTTCGAACTCTCCGACGAAGAGGTGTTCGCGCTCGGCCGGCAGGCGCAGGCGATCTGCTATTCGACGGACGAACACCGCGACGCGGTGGCGGCGTTCCTTGCGAAGACGCGGCGTTAAGCGCCCCCGCTGCTGAAGCGCGCCGGCGCGGTGCTCGGGCCGGCGGTTTTCGCCCTCCGCGTTCGCATGTTATGAGGCGGCCGCTGCGCGCCCGCGAGGGACCGCTGGGCCACCGAAACGAGCGAGAGCGATGAAATTTGCGACTTTTGTCGGATTCAATAAGCGGCCGCAGCTCGGCGTCGTCGACGTCGAGCTGCGCATGGTGCTGAGCCTTTCGGCCGCCTACGCGCAGGCGCACGGGCGCACGCATCCCGACTTCGCCGACATGCTCTCGCTGATCGACGCGGCCGGTCCCGGTCTCGAACGCGCCGCCGAGCTGGCGCGAAAATGGCCGCCCGAAGCGTCCGAAGACCTCGATCAGGTGAAGCTGATCGCGCCCCTCCCGATCCCGCGCCAGATTCGCGACTGCATGGCCTTCGAAGAGCATGTGCGCAACAGCCGCAAACAGGTCGAGCTGCGCAGCGGCCGGCCGCAACGCGTTCCGGAAGTGTGGTACAAGCGGCCCGTCTATTTCAAATGCAATCGCTTCAACGTGATCGGTCACGACGCCGACGTGATCTGGCCGTCCTATTCGGACTGGATGGACTACGAGCTGGAGCTTGCCTGCGTGATCGGCCGGACGGGCAAGGATATTTCTGGCACGAACGCGCTGGCCCACGTGTTCGGCTTCACCATTTTCAACGATTTCAGCGCGCGCGACGTGCAGTTCGAAGAGATGAAGGCGGGGCTCGGGCCCGCCAAGGGCAAGGACTTCGACACCGGAAACGTGTTCGGCCCGTGGATCGTGACGCTTGACGAACTGGGCGATCCGCACGCGCTCGCGATGGAGGCGCGCGTCAACGGCGAGCGCTGGGGCGGTGGAAATTCGCGTGCGATGCACCATAGTTTCTGGGACATCATCGCCTATGTATCGCAGGCCGAAACGCTGTTTGCCGGCGAAATCATCGGCTCGGGCACGGTCGGCACGGGCTCGGCGCACGAACTCGGGCGGACACTTGCGCCGAACGACGTGATCGAGCTCGAAGTCGAGAAGATCGGCGTTCTGCGCAATCGCATCGTCAAGCCGTAGCCTCGCGTTCCTGAAGGGGGAGAGAGGCGACCGGCCAGATGCCGGCAAACGCACATACAAGGCCCCGCTCATGACGCTGCGACTTCCGCTTGTTCTCGCCGTCCCGGCAATTCTGCTCGCGATTCGTTTCGCCGGCGCTCAGCCAGCAACGCCGACCGCCGCCGATGGCGTGCGGACGGGGCCTGCCGCCTATGGCGACTGGCGGACCGATGCGCCGGGCGTTCGCCGCCGCATCCGACCGAACGATCTGCCGGCCCCCGGGACCTCCGCGAGCGCGACCGCGCGCGTCGTGGCGCGGCCGGCCGGCGCCGAGCTGAAGGCGCCGCCCGGCTTCAAGGTCGAACCGTTCGCGCGCGGTCTGCGCGATCCGCGCCAGCTCCGCGTCGCGCGGAACGGCGATGTGTTCGTCGCCGAAAGCGGCGCCGGGCGCATTCGCGTGCTGCGCCCGAATGCGGCAGGCACGGGCGCGAGCGCAAACGAGGTGTTCGCGGCCGATCTCGATTATCCGTTCGGGATCGCGTTCTATCCGCCCGGCGACAACCCGGATTGGGTTTATGTCGGCAATACCGATTCGGTCGTCCGCTTTCCCTATCGCAATGGCGACCTGAAGGCGCGCGGGCCGGCGCAGACGGTGGTCGCACAATTGCCGACCGGCGGGCACGCGACGCGGGACATGGTGTTCTCGCCCGACGGCGCCCGCATGTTCGTCTCGGTCGGCTCGCAGTCGAACGTCTCGCAGGGCGGCGGCAGGCTCGGCGACCTTGCGCTGCGTCAGTGGGAGGCCGAGCGCGGCGCAGGCGCCGCCTGGGGCAGCGAAACCGATCGCGCCGCCGTGCTGGCGTTCGATCCGCAGGGCGGCGACCGCCGCGTCTATGCGAGCGGCGTGCGCAATTGCGTCGGAATGGCGAT
>DASUPI010000257.1:0-4957 GCA_036281135.1 Rhodoplanes sp.
AATCCGTCGGAGGAGAGCAGGCCGCGTTCGAGGCCGGCGGTCCCGATCGCCACGCCCGTGAAGAAGTAAACGGCGTAGTGCAGCGGGCGCGCCCGTTGGAAACCGAACGGGCCGACTTGCAACCATTCCCATGGCGTAAAAGCGAGCGCCAAGGGCACATAGGCCACCGCGGACGCGCCTGCGAGCACCAGGAAGAACTTCACCGGATGCCGGCTGAGGGCCAAAGCAAGCGCGCCGATCGCCTGGATCGCTTGCGGCCCAAACCGGTACAGCAGCGCGCCGAGGATGTTCAGGGTCAGCAGCTGCCAGAGGAACCATTGCGGCCCGCTCGGCCAGAGCGGCAGCGCCATGAACTGGCGCCAGTACTGGGCGATTGTCGGGTCGGTGGCCGTCACGCGATACGTGGGATAGAGCGTCACCGGCATCAGAACCATCAGCGCCAATGCGAACGGCAGGCCGAGCCGCACGAAACGGTCGATCAGGAAATTCCAGCTCCCTTTGCGCACGAGGCTCGGCCAGACGAACAGGCCGGACAGGAAAAACATCAGCGACATCAGGTAGACGTCCTGGTACGCGCAAAACAGGTCGAAGCCGATGAAGCGTGCGCTGTCGATGATAGCGAAGGACTGCCACTTGTAGGGGGGCGTGTCGAACCGATAGGGAGAGTCCGGCAGAAACTGGAGATAGGCCAGGACCGAGTGGAAAGCGAGTACGATGAGAATGACGAAAGCTCGCAAATTGTCGAGCGCCACGCTGGACTTGGACATTGGCGTGCCGTGACCCCGTCGTTCCGCCTTCTGTCTGGCGAGCCTGCCAGCAACGCCCGAACACGATACAGGTGCTTGGACGTAGAAGCCGGCCGGCTGCTGTTTTCCCGCACTCCGGAACGGTGGCGAGCGCCCGGCGGTCCGGAAATGCGGCTAGGCAACGAACCGGCGAGCGCACGTTCACCCGGATGAACGGCACGCGCGCCGGAGCGGTGTGCTTGCGACCTTAGAGAGCTTGCATTCGTTTGGCGAGGGACGCAACGGCGCGGCGATGTCGCTTTCGCCGTTCATCATTAACTCGGCCGCGCCGTCACCTGGGGCAACAGAAACCGATGTCTAGGCGTTCAGAATCGCCTGCGCCACCGCGTAAAAACGCGCTTGCGCGTGATCCTGGCGCAACAGCGCCACGCGATCGATGGCAAAGGCGGACTCGCCGCACTGCCGGGCAAATGCCTCCTGCAGCAGCGCGAGCACGCAATCGCATCGCGCGGATGGCGCCGGGCCGGAGAGCGTCATATGAAAGCGGAACGCCTCGAACACAAAGGGGTAGCCCCAGCGGTCGAGATTGGCGATTTCGGCCGGACCCAGTCCGGCCGACACGCGCCGCTCGCGCTCTTCGCGCGTCAGCGGCGCGCGGAAGCAGTCGAACTCCGTGACGCACCGCGCGGCGAACTCGTCGAGCGCAACGGATGGGCGGCGCGGCATGACTGCGATGAAGGAGCCGAGCATGCGCACGCATGGCTCGATGACCGGGATCGCGTGCCGCGCGGCGGCGAAGACGGCGAAGGCGTGGACGAGCGCGGCTTCGTCGAACGGCGCAAGCAGGCGAAACGGAGCCTTCAGCGTTGCGTGAAATCCGTAGATGCGCGGTTCGCGCGTGAGCGCAGCCCATTCGGCTGGAGAGAGCCGATCGGAGTATGGATGGGCGACATCTTCGCGGGTATAGCAGTCATAGCCGAGCACCGCCCGGCCGAATCGATAAAGCGGATGATCGGCAGCAGGCACGAAATAGATCGCATAGCGCGCGCCGGGATTCATGGGTATGACTCGTGCATCAGCAGCCACTCACCGATATTCGCCACGATCCGCAATTCCCATTTTGCAGCGACCAGCCGTCGCGCTCTTCCCCGCTGCGGCGTCGCCCATGACCTGCCATGACGTCTGATCGCGCGGAGCTCATCCTTTCGAACGCCCGGCTCATTCTCCCCGAGGAGGTGATCGAATCCGGCTGGCTCGTCGCTGTGGACGGGACAATCGTCGCGTTCGGCGAAGGCCGCGCCCCGGAACGCGGGTTCGATCTTTCCGGCGATCTCTTGATGCCCGGCCTGGTCGAACTGCACACCGACCATATCGAGGCTCATTACATGCCGCGCCCGAAGGTCTATTGGGATCCGGTCGCGGCGGTCATCTCCTATGACGGCCAGCTGGCGATCAGCGGGATCACCACCGTGCTCGATTCGCTGCGGGTCTGGCGCGAGGAGGGAATCGAGGAGATCGACGGCCAGGCTTCGGTCCTCGCCAACGCGATCGACGAAGCCCGCGCGGCGCAGCTCTTGCGGGTCGATCATTTCCTGCATCTACGCTGTGAAATCCCGATGCCGAGCGTCGTCGAGGAGGCCGCCGAATTGCTCGATCATGCCGCGGTGCGGCTCGTCTCGCTCATGGATCATACGCCGGGCCAACGCCAGTTCCGTGATGCAGACAAGCTGCGAATCTATTACCGCGGAAAGAAGGGCAGCCTGACCGAGGATGCGCTCGATGCGCTGTTCGCGCAGCGCCTGCAGTACCAGGCCGCGTACGCCGCGCGGAACTATCGCGAGCTCGTCGCGCTCGCCCGCGCGCGTGGAACGCCGCTCGCGAGCCACGACGATACGACGCTCGACCATGTCGAGCAGGCTATGCGCGACGGAGTGGCGATTGCCGAGTTCCCCACCACCATCGAAGCAGCGGCGGCCTTGCACGCCGCCGGCATAAGGGTGCTGATGGGCGCGCCTAATCTCGTGCGCGGCGGCTCGCATGCCGGCAATGTTGCGACGCTGGAACTCGCAGAGGCCGGCGTGCTCGATATTCTGTCGTCGGACTATGTGCCGGCGAGCCTGTTGATGGCGGCGCTCGCTTTGCCGCGCCTTGCGCCGGGCATCGATCTGCCGGCCGCAGTGCGGATGGTGACGCAGACGCGGCGAGATCGCGATCGGCAAGCGCGCCGACCTTATCCGCATCCACGTCGCCGGCGAACAGGCGGCCGTGCGCAATATGTGGCGCCGCGGCGACCGGATCGCTTGAGTGGCGCCGCGTCACGCCTATGCGGCTGACGTCGTTTTCAGGATCACCTTGCCAGTCGTGCCGCGCTCGCCCAGGGCCGCGAGCGCATCCGGCAGTTTGTCGAACGGAAACACGGCGCCGACATGCGGACGAATGGCCCCGCTCGCCAACAGTGCGGAAATGCGCTCGGTCGTGCGGGCGAGCATGTCGCTGTCATGCACGTTGTCCCAGTAGACGCCGATCGCCGACAGACGCCGCAGCATCAGGCGGTTCGCCGGGATTTGCGGAATCTCGCCGGAGCTGAAGCCGACGACCAGGAGCCGTCCGCCCCAGGCGAGAAGCCGCAGCGCATCCATGGTGGCGTCGCCGCCCACTGTATCGACGACCACATTGACGCCGCGGCCGATCGTGACCGCTCTGACCTGATCGACGAGGCTTCCGCGCCGGTAGTCCACGGCAATGTCGGCGCCATGCGACTGCGCGAGCGCGCACTTTTCCGCCCCGCCCGCCGCGGCGACGACGAAGGCGCCGAGATGCTTCGCCACTTCGACCATCGCAAGACCGGTGCCTCCGGCGGCGGCCAGCACCAGCACGATCTCGCCAGGGGCGACCGTCGTGCTCGCGGCGAGCGCGACCAGCGCGGTCGTATAGGCGATCGGCACCGCCGCCGCGGCTTCGAGCGCAAACCCGGGTGGTACGCGCATCGCGATGTCGGCGCGCACGATCGCGTAATCGGCAAAACCGCCGTACACGACCTTGCTTGCGACCCGTTCGCCGGCAGCGAAAGAGGTCCCCGGCCCTGCCCCGACCACCGTGCCGGCCAGCTCCTGGCCGGCGATGAAGGGCCGCTCGGGCCGCACCTGGTAGCGGTCCTCGAGCATCAACAGGTCGGCATAATTCAGGGCGGCCATCTCGACCCGCACCAGGAGCTCGCCGCCCTTCGGTTCAGGGCATGGGACCTCGGCGAGCTCGAGGCCTGCAAGCCCCTTCGCGTTCGAGCGCCACGCGCGCATCGTCGTTGCTGTCATCGGAACCGTCACCGTTTGCCGCGAATCCATCCCCGTGGCCGTTATCGCCGGGCCACGGCTTAGAGCCATTCGAGCGGCGTGTGTATCCGACGTTGGTGGAAGCGCGCAACAAAGGCGCCGGCCGTTCGCGGACTCTCATTGTCCAGCGAGGAACACGACGGGCGGCGCCGTGTTTGGAATTCGTGCAATCTTCGACCCGAAGCCGGGTTCGGCTCAGGCCTTGAACAATTCCCGCGCTTCCTCGGCGGGCTTTGCCTGGCGATGTTGGCGCTTAATCAGGCTGAGCAGGGTGGCGATGGTGATCGAGCCGAGCGTCGCCCGGGCGATATCGTCGATCTCGCCGAGCACCTCGCGCAACGTCGCTCCCTCCGAGGTGTTCGCGCCGGGCGCGCCGTCGTCGTCGCGCGTGCCAAAATTCTCGAACAGCTGGATGACGTCGAGGAGCGTCGTCCGGCGCGTATTGCCGACAAACTGGTAGCCGCCGCCCGCGCCGCGCACCGAGCGCACGAGGCCGGCGCGTCCCAGCACATGCATCACCTTCGCGAGGTGATGGCTCGACACGCCGTATTTCTCGCCGATCTCGCCGACCGAGAGCTGGCGCTCGGGATTCGCCGCAAGCTCGAGCACGGCGAATATGGCGAGGCGACTGGCGATCTGCAGGTTCATCGGTCCTGTCCGTCGGTTCCGGCGCGGGGCGCATGGCCGCCGCGCGCTTTCCTCAGCCAAGGTCCTTCTCCAGCTGAATATAGGGTCCCGCCATCATCCCTTCACCGCGGAAAAACAAAGAATGCAGCCGGTTGTCCCGCGCGACCATGGTGCGCATCTTGGTCATTCCCGCCTGCTTGAACTTCTCCGACATGGCGAGGAAGAGCTGTTCGCCGACGCCGTGCAGACGCGCGT
>DASUPI010000258.1:0-2568 GCA_036281135.1 Rhodoplanes sp.
TCTTGACCGCCGGGTTCTCCGTAACCTTACTGCCGCGCAGCTTTCTACCGCCCTTCAACGAGGGCACTCTCGTTTTGTCCGTGCAGTTCAATCCGGGCATCTCGCTGTCCGAGTCGCACCGGCTCGGCTTCATCGCCGAGCGATTGCTCGCGGAAGTCACCGAAGTCAAATCGGTCGGCCGCCGGACCGGTCGCGCCGAACTCGACGAGCATGCGGAAGGCATTCATTTCAGCGAAGTCGATGTCGACTTGACGCATTCGGGGCGTGCGAAGGCGGAAATCTACGCCGACATTCGCGAACGGCTGTCAGCGCTCCCCGTTTCGGTCGCCATTGGCCAGCCGATCAGCCACCGTCTCGACCACCTGCAGTCGGGCGTCCGCGCGCAGATCGTGCTGAAGATTTTCGGCGAGGACCTGGAGACTTTGCGCCGTCTCGCCGAAACGGCTCGCCAACGGCTTGCGACAGTCCCCGGTGTGGTCGACCTCCAGGTCGAGAAGCAGGTGCTGATTCCGCAACTGCGCATCCAGGTCGATTACGAGCGCGCGGCGCTCTACGGATTGGCGCCGGCGGCGGTGACCCAGGCATTAGACGCCCTGTCGAACGGGCGCAGGGTGTCGCAAATCGTCGACGGCGATCGCCGTTTCGATGTGATGATCCGTTTGTCGGACCAGGACCGCTTCACCACCGGCCTGCGCGATCTCTTGATCGCGACCCCGACCGGTTATGTCCCGCTGGGCCTCTTTGCGGAAATCGCGGAGACTGACGGACCGAACCAGATTCAACGCGAAGGCACGCAACGCCGCATCGTGGTCTATGGCAACGGCGACGGCCGACGCGACATGGCCGCCATCGCCGCAGATATTCGTCGGATTCTTGCCGATGTTAAGATGCCGCAGGGCTATACGACCACCCTCGAAGGAGCGTTCCAGGCGCAGGAAGAGGCGACGCTGCGCATAGGCGCGTTGTCGCTCATTTCGCTCTCGCTCATCTTCGTCGTGCTCTATAGCCGCTATCGCTCAAGCGTCCTCGCATTGATCATCATGGGCGGCATTCCGTTGGCCTTGATCGGCAGCGTGATCGGCCTTTATATCGCTGGCCAACCGCTGTCGGTCGCCTCCATGATCGGCTTCATCACGCTTACGGGCATTTCCGCCCGCAACGGCATCCTCAAGATTTCCCACTGGATCAATCTTTCCCTCAACGAACGCGAGCGCTTCGGGCAGGATCTCGTCATCCGCGGCAGCCTCGAACGCCTCACTCCGGTGCTGATGACGGCCCTTTCCGCCGGCCTCGCATTGACCCCGCTTCTGTTCGGCGCCGATGAGCCGGGACGCGAAATCCTGCATCCGGTCGCGGTCACGATTTTCGGCGGGCTGCTGAGCGCGACGCTGCTTGATGCAGTCCTCACGCCTGTTCTCTTTCTAACGCTCGGCCGGAAGCCGCTGGAACGGCTCGCCGCCGACCGGGCCGCCGCAGTTTCCGCAGCCGAAGCCTTTTAGCCGCCCGACGCAACAAAGGAGAACCAGAATGCCGAAACATAGATTGCTCGCATCCCTGATTGCGCTGATCGCAGCGGCGGGCGTCGCGGAGGCGCAATCCAACAAGGGTCAAAACGGGGGAATGGTCGCCACCTCGCACGGCCATCCGATCGAGTTCGTGCGGAGGGGCCAGGAACTGGTCTTCTACATCAGGGACGATGATGGGTCGCCACTGCCGACCAGGGAGATGAAGGGACGCGCCACGGTCCAGGACGGCGGGAAGACTGCGGCGGTTTCGCTCGAACCCGCGGCGCCGAACATGATGATCGGCAAGCTGCAGGACCCGCTTGGCCCGAAAGCGCGGGTGGTATTCTCCGCGACGTTCCGCGAGAACTCGCACACCCATACGCTCACCGCGCGGTACGTGACCGAATAGCCCTACATGGCTCTCCAAGCGGTTCTTGAACCAAGAGGCGGAACATCCGCTCGGCCAGGCCATCGTATCCTATGCGCGTGCACAAGCGCGGAACATCACCGAGCCGGAGCGCTTTGACTACACGCCTGGCCTGGGCATCGCCGCCTCAGTGCGCGGGGCAGAAATCCTTGTCGGCAATCGGCAACTCTTGAGCGGGCATGGAATGGTCATGCCGGCCGCACTAGCTTGTCAAAGCGAAGCGGGGTCTGAAATATTGGTCGCCCGCAATGGCCAACTGCTCGGGCAGATTACGGTTGCGGATACGGTGCGTCCGGAGGCCAGAGGCGCAGTAGCAGCGCTCGGGCGCATGCGCCTGCGTACAATTCTGCTGACAGGCGACACCGAGGCGGTCGCCCGCTCGGTCGCCGGTACTCTCGGCATCAAGGAGTATGAGGCGGGCCTCCTTCCGGAGGACAAACTCGCGCGCATCAAGGAGCTCGTATCTGGCGGCCGCGTCGTCGCGATGCTGGGCGACGGCGTCAACGACGCCCCGGCGCTTACCGAGGCGAGCGTTGGCGTCGCCATGGAATCGGGAACCGATGTCGCGCGCGAGAGCGCCGATGTCGTTTTGCTCGGCAATGACCTGGCGCGTTTCGTCGAAGCCCTCGCCATCGC
>DASUPI010000259.1:0-7140 GCA_036281135.1 Rhodoplanes sp.
TTCGCGCCATCCGCCATCCACTGGTCGGCCCATTCGCCCATTGGAGACGACGGCGTGATCGGATAGATCGCCACCACTTCGCTAAGCCGGTAGGCCACCGAGGCGGCAGCTTCGTTTCCGTCGACGATCGTTCGTTTATGACTCATCGTTTCTCTCCGAAGTGTCCCGATCGCTCGAATCGGAACGGAGGCGCTCCTCGAAATCGTCTATTGGCATGTCTATCGCGCTGGGAGCGGATTCTACCGCAGGATAGGAAGGTCGTAGTCGCTTACCTAATTAGCGGCTGGCCGCCGCGCCGTCTGTTGGTAAAAGACCGGAAGAGTTCCTTTTTTGTTCCCACCGTCGATACTCGGCCGGGCCGTCACCAGGATCAGGTACCCGAACACGATGAGGCCGGCAATGGTTTCGTTTCGTCGCGTCCGCATGCGAGCGGCGTGAAGAACCCGCGCGCGGGAGCGCAGCGCGCCGCGCCGTAATGACAAACGATGTGTCGCTTATCGCGTCACCGCCCATACAGCGCCGCCGGGAGCCAGGTCGCGAGCTGCGGCACGAACCACAACAGCACGAGCGCGAACAGCTGGATCAGCACGAACGGGATCGCGCCGACATAGATGTGCAGGGTGGTGATCTCGGGCGGCGCGACCCCGCGCAGAAAGAACAGGGTCGGGCCGAGCGGCGGATGGATGTAGGACGTCTGCAGATTCAGCGCCATCATGATGCCGAGCCAGATCGGATCGATCCCCGGCATCATCAGCAGCGCGGGCGCAACGATCGGCACGACGACGAAGATGATTTCGAACGCGTCCATCACGAAACCGAGCAGGAACATCGCAAACATCACGATCACGACCGCGCCCGCCGCGCCGCCCGGCAGGTGAGTAAGCGCACGCTGCACCATATCGTCGCCGCCGAGCCCGCGGAAAACGAGGCTGAACAGCGTCGCCCCGATCAGGATGGTGAAGATCATCGTCGTGATATGCGTGGTCGAGGCGAGCGCATCGCGCAGAAGGCCGCCGCGCGCGACCGCGCCGACCGCCCGCACCGTGCCGTAAGCGAGCAGGGCGAACAACATCAGAGTGACGGCGACCGCAAAACGCCCGAGCCCTTCCGGCGCGTGCCCGATGCGCAAATCGACGAGGCCACGCAGCACGAGCACGAGCACGATCGCGCCCGCGGCGATGAGCGCCGACGAGGAGCGTTCCGCCTTGTGTGCGGTCAAGAGAATGGCGCCGAAGGCGCCGACCGCCGCCGCTTCGGTCGGGGTTGCGAGACCCGCCAGGATCGAGCCGAGCACGACCACGATCAACAGGATGGGCGCGACCAGCGCTTCGAGCACGCGCAGCAGCGCCGGCCCCTGCACCGAAGGGTCGGGCGGCACCGCCGGGCAAGCCTTCGGCCAAAAAACGGCGACCGCGACCTGAAACAGGAGATAGAGCAGCACGAGCATGAGCGCCGGCAGGATTGCGCCGGCGAACAGGTCGCCGATCGAGACCGATTCGGGCGAGAACGTGCCGGCGGCGAGCTGCGCCGTCTGGAAGGCGATGTTGATCTGGTCGGCAAGCAGCACCAGCACGGTCGCCGGCTGCATGATCTGGGCGAGCGTCGCGGTCGCGGCAACGGTGCCGGCGGCGAGCCGCGGGTCGTAGCCGTGTCGCATCATGGCGGGAAGCGTGATCAGTCCCATGGTGACCGTTGTCGCCCCGGCTACTCCCTTCGCCGCGGCGAGCAGCGTCCCGACGATGGTGGCCGAGATCGCGAGCCCGCCGGTCAGCGAGCCGAACAGCCGGCCCATGGTTTCGAGCAGCTCCTCGGCGATGCGCGAGCGCTCGAGCATCACGCCCATGAACACGAACAGCGGGATCGCGAGCAGCACCTCGTTGGTCATCACGCCGAAAATGCGCTGCGGCAGCGCGCCGAGCAGCGAAGCGTTCATCACGCCGGCGGCGTCCCCCAGTCCGGCGAAGATCAGCGAGACGCCGGCGAGCGTGAGCGCGACCGGGTAGCCGATCAGGAGCAGCGCCACGACGGCGACCACCATCAGGACGGCGAGCGTTTCGGCCAATCCCATCGTGCGTCAGCGCTCCGCCGCCGCGGCGCGCGTTGCGCCGGCGAGCACGAGGGCGGACCGAATGAGCTGCGCAAGCCCCTGCAGCGCGAGGAGAATGGCGAACAGCGGGATCAGCGATTTCAGCACGAACACCAGCGGAAGCCCGCTCGTTTCGCGCGAGCGTTCGAGAATGACAAAGGACCGCTCGACATAGGGGAGCGAGAGCCACAATAGCGCGATGCAGAATGGAAGCAGAAAAACGAGCGCGCCGAACATATCCACCAGGGCTTTGCGGCGCGGCGACGCATCCGCGTAGAAAATATCGACGCGCACATGCCGGTCGACCCGCAGCGTCCACGCCGCGGCCAGCATGAACAACGCGGCATGCCCGTAGATGATCAGTTCCTGCAGCCAGATCGAGCCGAGCCCGAGCGCGTAGCGCATCAGCACGACCGCGACCTGCACCAGCGTGATGAACAGCACGCACCAGGCGGCGCCGCGCCCGACCGTGGTGGTCAGGCCGTCGATCCGATCGGCGAGCGCAGCGAGTCGCGTGCGGAGGCCCATGACGCATCATACGACGCGCCGGCCGCGGTGTGATACAGTTTCGGCGCAACTAGGCCCTGTCATTCCGGAAGCCGAGCGCAGCGAGGCTGTCCGGAATCCATAATCCCGATCTGTGAGTATGGATTCCGGGCTCGCCGCTGGGCGGCGCCCCGGAATGACGACGCGATATGATGGCTTGGCCGACGGCGCCCGCCTATATAGGAGCGGAACGGAGCCCAGCGCAGTCATGAGCGACAAGATTCCCGTCACCGTCCTGACCGGCTATCTCGGCGCCGGCAAGACCACCCTTCTCAACCGCATCCTGTCGGAGCCGCACGGCCAGAAGTTTGCCGTCATCGTCAACGAGTTCGGCGAGATCGGCATCGATAGCGACCTCGTCGTCAATGCGGACGAGGAAATTTTCGAAATGAACAATGGCTGCGTCTGCTGCACCGTGCGCGGCGACCTGATTCGCATCATCGACGGTCTGATGCGGCGCAAGGGCAAGTTCGACGCGATCATCGTCGAGACCACCGGCCTCGCCGATCCCGCGCCGGTCGCCCAGACCTTCTTCGTCGACGCCGATGTCGGCCGGAGAACCAAGCTCGACGCGGTCGTCACCATCGCCGATTCCAAGTGGCTGCGCGACCGCCTGCAGGATTCGCCCGAGGCGAAAAACCAGATCGCCTTCGCCGACGTGATCCTCATCAACAAGACCGACCTCGTGAGCGAGGCGGAGCTTCTCGACGTCGAGGCGCATGTGCGCGCGATCAATCCTTACGCCGACGTCCACCGCACCGAGCGCTGCGCGGTGCCGATCGCGCGCGTGGTCGGCCGCAACGCCTTCGACCTCGACCGCATCCTCGATCTCGAGCCGAAATTTCTCGACCGCGACGAGCCTGCGCACGACCACGCGCATGATCATGATCACGACCATGAGCATCGTCACGAGCACGATCACGCGCACGAAAACGGACACGCCGAGTCCGTTCACGCGGCCGAGCACCGCGCGACCGCGGGGCTTGCGCATGTTCACGACGAGGACATTCAGGCGCTCGCCCTGAAGACCGACACGCCGCTCGATCCCGACCGGTTCTTTGCCTGGATCCAGAAACTCGTCGCCGAAGAAGGCCCGAAAATTCTTCGCTCCAAGGGCATTCTGTCCTTCAAGGACGACCCCGACCGGTTCGTGTTCCAGGGCGTGCACATGATCCTCGACGGCGACCATCAGCGGCCCTGGCGCGGCGACGAGCGGCGCGAGAGCCGCATCGTGTTCATCGGCCGCGAGATGCCCGAAGATGCGATCCGCGAGGGTTTTGCGAACTGCGCCGCCCCGTGACCGACACCCGCTCCGACCCCCCATCCCTCACCGAGCGCATACGCGCCGTCGAGGCCGGCGCGCCGGTGGTCGCGGCAGCCTTCCTCAAGGAGACTGCGGCCTTCGTGCTGGGCGAGAATACGGTCACGCTGGTGGAAGAGACCGGCGCGGAGCAGCGCGTCGACGTTCATCGCGGCGGCATTCTTTGCGCGGCCGCGGACGGTGCGCAGGTGATCACCGGCGGCGATGACGGCCGGGTGATGGCGACGGACGCAAGCGGAACGGCCACGCTCATAGCCGCCGACGCGAAGCAGCGCTGGATCGATCATGTCGCCGTCGGCCAGAATGGCGCGCTCGCCTGGTCCGCCGGCAAGGACGCCTTCGTGCGCCCGCGCAAGGGCCATGACCGCAGCCTCACGGTCGGCTCGACCGTCGGCGGGCTTGCCTTCGCACCCAAAGGCCTGCGGCTCGCCGTCGCCCACTACAACGGCGTCACGCTGTGGTTTCCCAATGCGCAGGCCGCGCCGGAAGCGCTCGAATGGAAGGGCTACCATGCCGGCGTGACGTTCAGTCCGGACGGGCGCTTTGTCGTAACCGCAATGCAGGAGCCGGCGCTGCATGGTTGGCGGCTCGCCGACGGCAAGCACATGCGCATGACCGGATACGCCGCCAAGGTGCACGCCATGGACTGGAGCGCGGACGGCGAGGCGCTTGCCACCTCGGGCGCCGATCAGCTCGTGCTGTGGCCCTTCCGCGGCAAGGACGGCCCGATCGGCAAGGGCCCGCGCCTGCTTGCGCCGACGGACCAGCGGGTCTGCGCCGTCGCCTGCCACCCGAAGCAGGCGGTCGCGGCCGTGGGCTACGAAAACGGCATGCTCCTCCTGATCCGCCTGGAGGACGGGGCCGAGCTCGTGGCGAAGCATCCCGGCGGCGGCGCGGTGACGGCGCTCGCCTGGAACAAGCGGGGGACGCGGCTTGCCTTCGGCGCCGAGGAGGGCGAGGCCGGACTGATTGCGTTGTGACGCAGCGCGCCGCACGCTGACGAAGCACGGGGGCCAACATGCATATTCTCGTCACGGGCGCCGCCGGCATGATCGGCCGCAAGCTCGCCGAACGGCTCGGCCGGGACGGCGCGCTCGACGGCGCCGCCATCGCGAAGCTGACGCTCACCGATATCGTTGCCCCGAACCGGCCGCCCGCGTTTTCCGGGAACGTAGCGTGCGTGACCCTCGACCTTGCCGCTCCCGGCGCAGCAGAGGCGCTCATCGCCGAACGGCCCGACGTCATCTTCCACATCGCCGGGATCGTCTCGGCGGAGGCGGAGCTCGATTTCGACAAAGGCTGGCGGGTGAATTTCGACGGCACGCGCGCGCTGCTCGAGGCGATCCGCAAGGCGGGCGGCGGCTATCGTCCGAAAGTCGTGTTCACGTCCTCGGCCGCGGTATTCGGCGGCCCCTTCCCCGACGCGATCGGCGACGACTTCCACCTCACGCCGCTCACCTCCTATGGCGCGCAGAAGGCCATGTGCGAGCTTATGCTCTCCGATTACAGCCGCCGCGGCTTTCTCGACGGCATAGGCCTGCGGCTGCCGGCCATCTGCGTGCGGCCGGCGCCGCCGAACAAGGCGGCCTCCGCCTTCTTCTCCTCGATCATCCGCGAGCCCCTGGCCGGACAAGAGGCGATCCTGCCGGTGCCCGAAAACGTGCTGCACACCCATGCGAGCCCGCGCGCGGCGGTCGGCTTTCTCCTGCATGCGGCGGCGCTGCGCGCGGAGGAGCTCGGCCCGCGCATCAACCTGACCATGCCCGGCGTGTGCTGCACGGTGGCTGAGCAGATCGAGGCGCTGCGCCGCATTGCGGGCGACAAGGCCGTGGCGCTGATCCGGCGGGCGTCCGACCCGCTAGTCGCCCGCATCGTCGCCGGCTGGCCGCACCGGTTCGATCCCAAGCGCGCGCACTCGCTCGGATTCGTTGCGGAATCCTCGTTCGAGGAGATCATCCGCATCCATATCGAGGACGAACTCGGCGGCAGGATCGCGGTCTAGAGCAAGGTTCGCTGAAGTTGAACCGGTCATGGGATTCCGCTCGTCCCCGCGCAAGCGGGGACCCAGTGATTGCTCAAGAAACTGGATTCCCGCTTTCGCGGGAATGAGCGGAATGCGGATCAACCCGAGCGAATTACGGTCTAGCGCCTCGAGCCGGGCGGCGGCGCTTGGAGGCTTGCGTCGGAGGGCCTATCGCCTACATTGAAAAAAAGCGCTCACCCCAGAAACCCGCATGACCTATATCGATGCGGCGGTTGCCCCGCTGCGCAAGACCGGACAAATCAAGATCCACGACGCGGAAGCCTTCGCCGCGATGCGGCGGGCCGGTCGGCTCGTGGCCGAGTGCCTGGACATGCTGGCGCCCGAGGTCACGCCCGGCGTGCCGACCACGCGGATCGACCGACTCGTCTTCGAGTTCGCCATGGATCACGGCGCGTTTCCCGCGACGCTGATGTATCGCGGCTACACCAAATCGACCTGCACCTCGGTCAATCACGTCGTCTGCCACGGCATTCCCAACGACAAGGCGCTGAAGGAAGGCGATATCGTCAATATCGACGTGACCCTCATCGTCGACGGCTGGCACGGCGATTCGAGCCGCATGTACGGCGTCGGCCCGATCCCGCGCCGGGCGGAGCGGCTGATCGACGTCACGTTCGAGGCGATGATGCGCGGGATCGCCGCGATCCGCCCCGGCGGCACGGCGGGCGACATCGGCGCGGCGATCGAGTGCTTCGTCGAACAGCACAGTATGAGCGTGGTGCGCGATTTCTGCGGGCACGGCGTTGGCCGTCTGTTCCATGACGAGCCGAACATCGTGCATGTGGGACGGCCGGGCGAAGGCATCGTGCTCAAGCCCGGCATGCTGTTCACCGTCGAGCCGATGATCAATCTGGGCCGCCCGCATGTGAAGGTGTTGTCGGACGGCTGGACAGCGGTCACGCGCGACCGTTCCCTGTCGGCGCAATTCGAGCACACGGTCGGGGTGACCCCCGTAGGCGTCGAAGTCTTCACGCTGTCACCCAAGGGCCTCGACAAGCCGCCCTATGGCGCCGCTTGACAACACGCGCTTGGCAATTGCCAACAAAGCGACGATTCAGTCATGCTGGCGGTTGCGAGCGCGACCGCCTCGCATGCGGTACGGGCATCATGGCGCACGGGCGGAGCCTGGACGACGAGCGGGAC
>DASUPI010000260.1:0-8553 GCA_036281135.1 Rhodoplanes sp.
CAAGACCACGCGCACCGTGATCGTCGACGAGATACACGCGCTCGCGCCGAACAAGCGCGGCTCGCATCTGTCGCTTTCGCTCGAGCGCCTGGCGGCCCTGTGCGGAGACCGGCTCTTGCGGGTTGGTCTTTCAGCCACTCAAACGCCGATCGAATTAGTTGCGCGGTTTCTTGTCGGCGCGGATGGGGCCTCGCCGCCCGGCTGCACGATCATCGACACTGGCCATCGGCGCGCGCGACCTCGCGCTTGAAGTCCCTTCGGCACGGCTCGCCGCAGTAATGTCGGGCGAGGTCTGGGAGCAGGTCTACGACCGTCTGGCAGAGCTCATCGACGGGCATCGCACGACGCTCATCTTCGTCAACACGCGGCGCATGGCGGAGCGCGCGAGTCGACAGCTCTCGGAGCGTCTCGGCGAAGAGCGCGTGCACGGTGAAGCGACTGCGCGCGGAGATCGAGCCGGTCGCCGCGCGCGACTTTCTGCGTTTCCTTTTTGATTGGCAGAGGGTGGCGGTGGACGCGCGGATGCAAGGGCCCGAAGCCCTCGGCGAGCTGGTCGGACAATTGGAGGGCTTCGAGGCACCGGCCGGCGCCTGGGAAACAGCGATCCTTCCCGCGCGCTTCGCGCAATACGAATCGTCGTGGCTCGACGACCACTGCCTGGCCGGGCACATCACCTGGGCACGGCTTAGGCCACGCAACGGCGGGGCGAACGGCGAGCGCAAGGCGGCGCCCGTCAGGTCGACGCCGATCACGCTTTTGGAGCGTCGCCACGCCCAGCTCTGGGCCTCGCTGCCGGCGGTGGCCGATCCAGCGCCGCTGACGGCCCCGGCGGGGGCGGTCGCCGACTTCCTCCAGGAGAACGGGGCATCCTTCTT
Source organism: Rhodoplanes sp. (assembly GCA_036281135.1). Classification (GTDB taxonomy): domain Bacteria; phylum Pseudomonadota; class Alphaproteobacteria; order Rhizobiales; family Xanthobacteraceae; genus Rhodoplanes. Next base: position 876 of record DASUPI010000260.1, read on the forward strand.
CGAGGAACTGGCCGACGGGACCGGTCTGTTGCGCACCCAAGTCGAGGATGCGCTCGCCGAGCTGGTCACCTTGGGACTGGTGAGCTCCGACAGCTTCGGCGGCTTGCGGGCGCTGCTTGTGCCGGCCGAGCGGCGCCAACGCTGTGCCATTGGGCGGGGCCGGCGCAAGCCGACGCCATTCGGCATGGAAATCGCTGGCAGATGGGGGCTCGCGCGCCGTGGCCAGCTTTCGCAGAACCGCTCCGCAGGTAACGGGGCGCGAGCCGGTTCCGAGGCAGTTGAGCACATGGCGCGCACCCTGTTGCGCCGTTATGGCGTCGTTTTCTGGCGCTTGCTCGAGCGGGAGGCCAATTGGCTGCCACCCTGGCGCGAGCTCCTCCATGTCTATCGCAAGCTCGAGGCGCGCGGCGAGATCCGTGGCGGCCGTTTCGTTGCCGGCTTCGCCGGCGAACAGTTTGCGCTGCCCGAAGCCATCGGCGCATTGCGCGAGGCGAGACGACGCAACGGCGACTCCGGCGTGCTGGTCTCGCTGTCCGGTGCCGACCCCCTCAACCTCGCCGGCATCCTGACCCCCGGGCCGAAGCTCGCAGGTCTCACGCGGAACCGCGTGCTGTATCGAGATGGAATTCCAATCGCGCTGCTCGAAAGCGGCGAGATCCGCTTTCTCGAAACGCTGGAGGCCGGCAGCGAGTGGGAGGCGCACAAAACGCTGTTACGATCCTCGGTTCCGGCCCCGCTCACGCATTTATCGTGACGATGTGCGGACGCCTCACTCGACCGACGCGCGTGCATTAGGCACGATGGTGCCTGAGGTAAGCCCGGAAGCATCACTGTCGCGGTCTCGCAAGACAGGGGGACGAAGAATTCTGGTTCAGTCCGACGGCTTAACGCCGTTGCATTGAGCAGGCACGTTCGGCCTGGCGATTGGGAGAACATCTCCTTACCTTGATGTCGAGACAACAACAACGAGGTAGGGCCATGGCTACAATCGCTGGGTCAACCGTCCTCGGCACCGCCGCGCCACAGTTTCGGCTGCCCGCCACCAACGGAAATACCTATGCGCTGCGCGACATCGCAGGTTCCAAAGGAACGGTGATCGTCTTCATCTGCAACCACTGCCCCTATGTCAAAGCCGTCATCGATCGGCTCGTGAAGGACGCCAAGGCGCTGATGGCAGAAGGCATCGGCTTTGCGGCGATCTGCTCGAACGACGCGGAAAACTATCCTGAGGACTCTTTCGACAACATGAAGCACTTCGCCGAGGCGCATGATTTCCCGTTTTCCTACCTGCGTGATGAGGACCAATCGGTGGCGCGGGCTTATGGTGCGGTGTGCACTCCGGATTTCTTCGGCTACGACGCCGAGCAGAAGCTTCGATATCGTGGCCGGCTGGATGAGGGCCGCACAACCCCGCCACCATCGAATGCTCGTCGTGAGCTCGTCGAAGCCATGCACGCGATTGCCCACGGCAAGACACCAGGCGATCAGATGCCGTCGGTCGGCTGTTCCATCAAATGGAAGCCGGCATAGCGCTGGTCTCTGACCATCGGGTCATCGGCGTGGCCTCGGCATTCCGCGAATTCCGCGCGACTTGCGCCGTCCCGCATTTTCGAATTCGGCGCCGGGAGGCGATCCATGTGCGGGGCCGCGGCCCGACAAGTAGACTGCTTGTGTCAGTTACAGGAATACCAGGGTCCTTGTCGAAATCTCGCGGCACAAGCGATGGCGGCGGCAAGGTTCGGGGGCGTTGCGGTGGAGCACATAACTTAACTTTCGCCTACGCAATAGCTGTGGCCACTTCGACCGGCTCCACGATTGACGGGTCGTCATTTTCCGGCTTGTTGACCCGGGAGGAGATCGGCCACATCCGCATGGGGCCAACCGGGAACGGCCGCATCAATTCGCGCGGATCAGGCTCGCGGCTCAGCCAGCGGGCATAGTCGCAGGGCGCGAGGATCAGCGGCATGCGATCGTGGATGTCGGCGACCAATTCGTTGGCATCCGTCGTGATCACTGCGAAGGTACGAATCCACTCACCCGAAGTCGGCTCTTTCCAGCTCTCCCAGAGGCCGCCGATACCGAACGGGCTGCCGTCTTTCATGGCGATCGCGTAAGGCTGTTTCGCTTTCTGGCCCTTGATCGCCTTCCACTCGAAGAAGCCGTCTACCGGGACAATGCAGCGTCGCCGGCGATAGGCGTCCCGGAACGTCGGCAGGGTGCGCACGGTCTCGCACTTGGCGTTGATCGGCTTGCGCCCGCCTTTCGCGTCCTGGCACCAACAGGGAATAAGACCCCAGCGCAGGGGGTCGAGAGACGATTGGCCGGTCTGATGATTGCGCCGGATCACCAGCAGGTCCTGGCCGGGCGCGGCGTTCCACCGGGGCGGATAATTGTGCACGCGGCTATCGCGCGCGTTCATACCATCGACAATGGCATAACGCAGGGGTCCGCTGCTCTGGATGACTCTCCCACACATGATTGCCATGTGGTGATCCATCGTACTGGACGCCATAATAGCGGAGCCGGCGGCTTTGGCGCCGGCTTCCGAAGAATTCGGACGAATAGGAGTTCCTACAAGCTGCGTGGGCGCAATGTCTGCATGCGCGCCTTCATGGCGCCTCTCGGTCATCATCCGAGCGTGCAGAGGCTTGAGCACCTCGTCACCCTTGGATTGGGGTTAAGCCTTGCCAGTAAAGCGACGACAGCGACATCGTTGCCGGGGGCAACTCAATGAACAGTGGCTCGCTCAGCTTGTGTCTTTCCCTTCTCCCCGTGCACGAACAAATGCTCGATCTGTCGACATGAACCGCGCCAGCATCGGCGCGACGAGCTTGGCGGGCTCGATCTTCTGTCCGCTCTCGCGCGCAAGGAGATCGGCGTAAGCGACGAGGTCGCGATGTACGGCGGCCGGCAGCTCGACGGTGAGCTTGACCGGCCGGTTCTCCGGAACGGCGGAAAGCTTCAGCTTCAGCATCGCGGTCGCCCTCAGCTCCTGTAGGGCGCGAGCACCAGGTCGCGATTGACGATTACCCGCACGGGGAAGCCCGGCCGGATGGTGATCGTCGGCTGGATGTTGAGTTTCGGCGCACGACCTGTTGTCCGGCCTGGTTGAGGCTGTCGGTGCTGCCGCGCCTCAGCGCTGTGAGGATCGCGCTGTTGTTGTTGGCCGCGCCGAGTTCCGCGCCAACGCCGAGCAGCGTCGAGAGCGCCGCCGCCGTGAACAGGCGGCCCCAATGGTGGTCGACCTCGTCCTCTAATCCGGCGAACCCTTGCGTGTCGGCGCCGGGCTGGGCGCTCCAGCACGATCGACCGGCCATTCGGCATGATCAACCGCGTCCAGACCAGGAGCACGCGATCCTCTCCGAACGAGATCTGGCTGTCGTAGACGCCGATGAGCTTTGATCCTTGCGGGATGAGAAGATATTTGCCGGTTGGACTGTCGTAGACGTGCTGGTGACCTGAGCGGTGACCTGGCCCGGGAGATCGGAGCGAATGCCGGTGATGAGCGCCGCCGGAATCACCGCGCCGGCCTGGACGACATAGCGTGATGCCGGGTTGGCGAGCCGCTCGGGGCTCACGGTCTTGCGGTCGACAGCAGCCGTCAGGAATGCGAGCTTGCGGTCCTGCATGTTCAGGAGTGAGTCCGGATCGTACGGTGGCGGTTCGGCGCGCGCGGTCAGTTTTCCTGCGGCTTGGTCCGTGGCTGTCGGCGCCGGCAAAGCGGTTGGCGTCGGGCGCTCCCTTGCGTTATGCCGTTGTCGACCGTGAGATGCTCCTCGACACTGAATGAGCTGATTGAGACGCCCGCACCGGCTCCCCGCGCAGCGGGCGTTCCTCCATGATGAGGAGGCAGATCAGTCCAGCAGCGATGCACCCCGCGGCTGCGGCGAACAGCCAGCGGAACGATTCGCTGAGATCCGCGCTATGACGACTGGCCTCCACGGCAAGCGCCGTTAGCGTGAGCCCGTCATGGCCTTCGCCGGCGGCGAGGATAATCACGCTGAAGCCGGAGACCGCTAACGCTCCCCCGAGCGAGCGGAAGAAATTCATGGCGCCGGTAGCGGTCCCGAGCTGGTCGGGAAGGACTGCGTTTTGGATTGACACCGTGGTGACCGGAAACAGCATTCCCATCCCGAGTCCAACAAACCCGAGGACGGCGCACACGATGGTGAGCGGTAAGCCGGTTGGTTTGATCGCCAGAAGGATGAGCCCGGCAATGGCAACCGAAAGACCCACTATAGGCATACGCTTGTAGTGTTGGCGGTGCCGCATCGATCGCCCGACCACGGTCGCCCCCACCACCGTACCAGCAAGCTGTGGGATCAGCGCCAAGCCTGACTGGCTTGCGGAAAGTCCCGGCACAACTTCGAAATATAGCGGCACGAAGATGGTCAAGCCGACCATCGTCCCAAATACACAGGCGACCGAAGCGGTGCCAACGCCGACGACCGGATTGGAAAAGATCGAGAGCGGCAAGAAGGGCTCGCGCGCCGTCAAAAGGCGAATCACGAACAGCGCCGAGAGCACCAACGAAATTGCGAGCAAAACAAGGATGCGCGCCGACCCCCAGGGATATCGAGTGCCGCCCCAGGTGAAGACAAGCAGTAATGCCACGGTCGCCGCGATCATCAGGGCGGCGCCGGCGAAATCGAGACGGTGCCGCCGCTCGTGGCGCGGCAGGCGCTTGAGTGCGTTGTTGGTCATGAGCAGCGCGATAAGCCCAAGCGGCAGATTGATCCAGAAGATCAGCGACCAGTGTAGGTGTTCGGCGAAGAAACCACCCAGTACCGGGCCGCCGATGCTGGAGGAAGCAAACACCACGCCGATGTAGCCCTGGTAGCGCCCGCGCTCGCGGGGCGAGACGACATCGGCGATGATCGTCTGGGCAAGCGACAACAGGCCACCGCCGCCGAGACCCTGTACGGCGCGGGCGACAATCAGCACCATCATCGTCGGGGCGAGAGCGCTCGCCACTGAGCCGATGGCGAACACACTGATGGCCACCAGCAGCATCGCGCGCCGGCCATGGATATCGCTGAGCTTTCCGTAGAGCGGGGTCACCGCCGTGGCCGTCACAAGATAAGCGGTCACCACCCAAGACAGGTTATCAACGTCGGCAAGGTCGCGCCCGATCGTCGCCAACGCTGTAGCGACAATGGTCTGGTCAAGCGCGCCAAGAAACATTGCGAGCAGAATTCCGAGAACGATGTTGCGGACGGCGACGTGGTCAAGCGGCTCGCTGTCGCCACTCGCAGTTGCTGGAGCAGTCATTGGGAGCGACCGTGGTTCTCAGGTCAGATGCGTCCGGTCCTGCGATCGAAACCAACCGACACATGACGGTCCAGACATCGGCTCGAGCGCCCAGCCTTGTTCAGCTGCTCAACTCGCATCGCAATGTGTGGCGCTAACTCTAGATCACGAGCTTGCGCATTGAAGGTCCGGCGCTTGCGGTGCTCGATGCCGAAGGCCTCATCGAGGGTCGCTACCTGAAGGGTAGAAACAACTCCAGGCGCTCAGCGACGACTGTGGCGGCCCACAGAGGCAGGCTGGACCCGGATCGGACGGAGTAGTCGAGCGCGTCGAGCAGAGCGGTGTTGTCGCCGTCCTTGAAGCGTCGATGGCACCGCTTGAGAGCGCGCGCCAAGAACGGATTCGGCGACCGACTCGGCTTCTTGCACAGAACCATATCGATGTGGACCTTGCGAGGCGGATTCCTAGCCATGCCGACGGCCCCGGATAGGCAGAACACCGGACTGTGGCGGCGCGACACAGAATTGTGCCCACGCATCCATCCAAGAGAAGTTGACGGCACTTGCGCGCCCTCTCGCGGGCCTCCATGAGGGTGATCGTATGCAGAGGCCCGAGACCGCAATGCCGCTTGCCCTGAGCGCCGTAGCGGAAGACCCACGACTTGCTACCGTCCCGGTGACACGAAAGGTACAGCCCGCCGCCATCGTGGAGCTTGCCGCGCTTGGCCCGCTGCACCTGTAGCGCCCTCAATCGTCCAACCAGCCGGCCCATTTACTCCTTCATCTTCTCGATAAACTTCTTGTCCTCCGCCGCTGCCCCCGGGTTGGCCTCCAGCACGCGCCAAGTGGCGGCGATTTCGTCTCGTATCTCAGCCTCGACGTTCGCCTCGATGTCGGCTATCTCATCTTCGGAGACCTCCATGATGCGCGCTGTATCGTTCGCGAGCGCGTCGATGCGAGTTCGTACCGCCTCCGCCGCCGCGGAATCCCACTCGACGACGCGGTTCAGCGCCTCCCAGCACTCCGCTAACTCTGAATTATTCGCCTTCAACTTCTTCAACATCGCCTGATCCATTTACTGGTCTCCTTTGCTCACGCTCATCCCCACTCTGGGTCGAGATTGGGTGAGACTATCAGAGACGTCAAAAAACCACAGGTAAGCAAGCAAGGTCTTGCAGTCTAAAGGCTATTTATGATTTGACGCGCTCTCTCAAAGGGCTAGGTGAAGGACTTAAGCAGAGACGTCATCGGCCTTCGTCGTGGCGCACAGCTTCCAGGCGATGATGTAGCGGGAGAAGTCATCGAGGACCGTCGAAAGTTAGAACCATCCCCAGCCGATCACCTTGAGATAAGTGAAATCTGTCTGCCAGAGCTGGTTGGGCGCCATCGTCTTGTCCTTGAACTCGTCGGCGGCCTTCATCACGATGAAGGATGGGCTGGCGATCAAATCGTGGGCCTTGAGGATCTCAGACCGATGCCTCCGAGACAAAATAGCCTTCGCTGTCGGTGAAGCGCACCGCCAATTCCCGTGGTGACAACGTCGGCTCATCCAGCGCCAGCCTGATAATCCGCTCGCGAACATCATCGGGAATGCGGTTCCAGACGCGATCCGGCTTGGGGGGTCGATCGTCCAGGGCTTCCGGCCCGCCGGTCTGGTACAGACCGTACCAGCGATAGAAGGTGGCGCGCGGAATGCCGATCTTTTCCAATGTCCGCCGCACCGGCAAGGCCGACTCCTCAACGAGCCGGATGATCTCAAGCTTCTCGGAGGCGGGATACCTCATGCGGCGTCCTCCCCATCCGCCGTCACGCTTTTTTTTAACAGACGATTCTCAAGGGTCAGCTCGGCCACGACCTCCTTCAGCGCGCTGGCCTCACGACGCAGGTCCTTGACCTCGTCCGAGGTCGCGGCCCGGGCGGTATCGCCGGCCAGTCGCTTCTCCCTGCCTCGAGAAAATCCTTCGATCAGCGATTTTGGACAATCCCCTCGCGCCGGCAAAGCTCGGCGATATTCTCTTCACAGCGCAGGCCCGCCAGCACGAGTTGCTTGAGACTGCCGCCGGCTGCCATACATCATTCACTTGTCGGGAAGCCGTTCTTATTGTTGACCCCCGTGGGCGGGTCGGACCGGTTAAGCGCCACGGCTAATAGTGAGTTGATTTGCACCAGCCGCTAGCCTGTCCTTCCCGAAGATTATCCCGCCAAATGGGCTATCAGCCCGGTCGCGAACTGGGGGCGCTGGAACTACTGGACGTTCCATTGGCAGATACGGAAGCCGGAGCGGCGCTCGATCAAGTCGAGATGGATGTGGTCTTGGTGGCTCGAATCGGAGCCGGGGCCAAGGACGGTCGAGAATCGGGCGCAAGCCGAGGTGGCGACCACCGAGCGCAGGGCCCTGTCGGCTGACGCCTCGGTCAGCACCACGGTCG
>DASUPI010000261.1:0-11456 GCA_036281135.1 Rhodoplanes sp.
AATCACCGAGACGGTGGTCAACGGCAAGACCGTGCCGGTCCGCATCGAGGCGCTCTGGGAACGGCCGTTCTGCCGGCTCCTGCATTTCGACCGCGCCGTCGACTTCGGCCATCGGCCGGATCCGCGTGTGCTGGTGGTCGCACCCATGTCCGGGCACTACGCGACCCTGTTGCGCGACACCGTGCAGGCCATGCTCCCGGATCACGACGTCTACATTACCGAATGGGTCGATGCCCGCATGGTCTCGATCAACGAGGGGCCGTTCGATCTTGACGATTATATCGACTACCTGATTTCCATGCTGCATCTGCTGGGCAGCGATACGCATGTGATCGCCGTTTGTCAGCCGTCGGTTCCCGTGCTGGCGGCAATCGCGCTGATGGAAGCAAACGACGACGACCACGCGCCCGAATCCGTGACCCTGATGGGCGGTCCGGTGGACACCCGGGTCAATCCGACCGGGGTCAACAAGGCCGCGGAACAGCGCGGCCTCGAGTGGTTCAAGCAGAACGTCATCACCAAGGTGCCGTTCCCCAATCCCGGCGCCATGCGCGACGTCTACCCAGGCTTCCTTCACCTGAATGGGTTCATGTCGATGAACATCGATCGCCATATCGAGGCGCATCGCAATCTGTTCATGCATCTGGTCGACGGCGACGGCGATTCCGCGGCGGGCCATCGCGCCTTCTATGATGAGTATCTCGCGGTCATGGACCTCGCCGCCGAGTTCTACCTGCAGACCGTCGACACGGTGTTCATCCGCCATGCGCTGCCGACCGGCCGCATGAAGCATCGCGGCTATCCGGTGGACCCGAGCAAGATCAAGCGCGTCGCGCTGATGACGGTCGAGGGCGCGCATGACGACATCACCGGCCCTGGCCAGACCAGGGCGGCGCACGATCTGTGCGTCAATATTCCCGAGCATCGCCGGGCGCATTTGATGCAGCCGGGCGTCGGCCATTTCGGCGTCTTCAACGGCTCGCGTTTCCGGGCGGAGGTTCTGCCGCGCGTCGCCGCTTTCATTCGCGCGCACGACTGAGGCGGTCCGCACTTTCATGGCGCTCGCGCCGGTCCGCCGTCGCAGCGCCATCTTTCGTCAATCCGGCAGCCGAAACCAGTCCGCTATGTAGCGGTTCGCAAGGATGCGCCTGCGGCGATCCGGGCTGTCGTAGAGAATAAGGATTCCGTCCGCGCCCCGATATTCCAGGCAGCGGATTCCTTCCGGTTGCTCGCCGTCTTTCGTCCGGTCGTCGAGGATCGGTTCGCCGGGGCATTACGTGCGCCCGGCGTCGTTGGGATTCCACTGATCGTCCGGAACGTCGCGTCGGCGGAGTTCACTCGGCCGGCTAAAAACTCCGACAGAACGGCGCATGCTCCTGGAAGGTCAGGCCGCCGATCGAGGACAGGACTAGCTTGCCCCGACTCGACGCACTTGCATAATTATCATTATCAGGTAATTTGATAACATCGCTTCGCGCGTATCTACTAGACTGCGGTATTAATTATAAACAACACCTGGGATGTTGAAACGCTCCGCGACGACCGAAGAGCGAGGGGACAGCAGCGGCGACCGGCTGCTCGCGGTTCTCGCGCTTTTCACGGTCGAACAGCCGGAATGGACGGTCGAGGCCGCGGCGGACAAGCTCGGCGTCTCGGCGACCACGAGCTATCGCTATTTCCAGCGGCTCACCAAGGTCGGGCTCATCAGCCCGGTGTCGAGCGCCGGCTACACGCTCGGGCCGGCGATCATCCAGATGGACCGGCAAATCCAGATCAGCGATCCGATGCTCAACGCCGCGCGCGGCGTCATGGGGGAGCTGATCGCGTATGCGGCGGATGGCTCGGTCATCCTGCTCTGCCGCCTGTTCCATGATCGCGTGATGTGCGTGCATCAGGTGATCGGGCAGGGGCCGCAATCGCCGGTGAGCTATGAGCGCGGCCGGCTGATGCCGCTGTTCCGCGGCGCGACCGCGCGCATCATCCTTGCCCATCTGCCGACGCGGACGCTGAAGACGCTGTTCGCGCGCAGTGCGGAGGAGATCGCCGCGACCGGCCTCGGACAGGACTGGAACGAGTTCCGACGCAACCTGGTCAACCTGCGCCGCGCGGGTTTTTGCGTCAGCCATAGCGAGATCGATCCCGGCCGCGTCGGCGTCGCGGCGCCGATCTTCAACGACGAACGCTCGGTGCTCGGCAGTCTCAGTTTCGTGCTTCCGGACGATCGGGCGGACGACACGCTGGTCGGCCGGCTCGCCCCGCTGACGGTCGCGGGCGCACGCGAGATCGAGCGCGCCATGATGCGGTCGACGACGTCGCGGCCGAGTTCGGCGCGGGTGAAACTGGCGCGATGAGCGGGCTTCCGGCTCAGTTGGGAGGAACAATGAACGTCGCAACGAAAAAGCCCCAGGCCCGGCTGTCGATCGCCCATCTGAAGGCGCAGATCGCGCCGCCGGCGTTTCAAGCCATTCTCTGGGCGCTGGCGCAGACGCTGAAAATCACCGCGCTCGTCTATCCGCAGTTCCGGATTCGCCTGAAGGAGCGCAATCTCGTCGCCCAGATCAAGGCGCGTGACGAGAATATCGGCCGGTGGTTCGAGATTCGCGGCGGCAAAGTGCGTTCGCGCCACGGGCAATTCAAGAAGCCTGACATCACGCTGGGCTTCAAGAACGCTGCGCTCGGCGTCGAACTGCTGACGCCACCGATCAACTGGCTGAACCAGGTCAACGCGCAGAAGGATTTCAAGCTCACCGTCGAGGGACCGGAGGACCTGACCAACTGGTTCGCGCAAACGCTGATGATGATGCAGTCCGTCGGCTACAAGATGGGCGTGCCGATGCCCGACGGCTCGGTGCGTACCTGCAACATGGCGAATGGCGGGCCGCTGTTCGTTTATGTCAAGGACGGCCGGATCATCCGCACCACGCCGATCGCGTTCGACGATGCCGATCCGCCGCCCTGGACCATCGAGGCGCGCGGACACAAATTCACCCCGCCGCGCAAGACGACGCTTGCCCCGCACGGGCAGAACTCCAAATCGATCATCTATTCGCCCGACCGGCTGCTGTATCCGCTGAAGCGGGTCGACTTCGATCCCAAGGGCGCGCGCAATCCGCACAACCGCGGCAAGTCGGGCTATGTCCGCATCAGCTGGGACGAGGCGCTCGACACCGTCGCGAACGAGATCAAGCGCGTGAAGCACGACTACGGTCCGGGCGCGATGACCGTCTCGCACGGATCGCACCATACCTGGGGCCATGTCGGCTATTACCTGAGCTGCCTGTTCCGCTTCCGCAACGCGGTCGGCCACACGCCCGTGCACCACAATCCCGACAGCTGGGAGGGCTGGTACTGGGGCGCGGCGCATCACTGGGGCTACACGCTGCGCGTCGGCCAGTGCGAGACTTACGGCACGGTCGAGGACCTGCTCAAGAACTGCGAGATGGTGGTGTTCTGGGCGGCCGATCCGGACACCACCAGCGGCTCCTACGGTTCGCAGGAAGGCACCGTCCGCCGGCAATGGCTGAAGAAGCTCGGGATCAAGCTCGTCCACATCGATCCCTACTTCAATTCGTCGGCCCAGTTCCTCCCCGGCAAATGGCTGTGTCCGAAGCCGACCACCTCGCCCGCGCTCGCGCTCGCGATCGCCTGTGTGTGGATCAAGGAAGGCCTGTACGACAAAGACTATGTCGCGACCCACACTGTCGGCTTCGACGCGTGGAAGGCCTATGTCATGGGCGAGGAGGACGGGACGCCGAAAACGCCGGAATGGCAGGAGAAGGAGACCGGCGTTCCGGCAAAGGACGTGCGCGCGCTCGCGCGCGAATGGGCGAAGAAACGCACTTATCTCGCCTGCGGCGGCTGGGGCAACGGCCATGGCGGCGCCTGCCGCAACCAGACCGGCATCCAATGGGCGCGCACGATGGTGTGCCTCATCGCGATGCAGGGATTGGGCAAGCCCGGCATCAATATGGGGAACCTGCAATGGGGCTCCCCGGTCGACCTCAATTTCTATTTCCCCGGCTATGCCGATGGCGGCATGTCGGGCGATCTCGAAGCGACATCGCTCGCGGTCGAGCTGTATCAGCGCATGCCGCAGCTGCCGACCATGAACACGCCGCTGCAGAAGATTCCGCGCATCTATCTCCCCGAGGCGATTCTCGAGGGCAAGGCGGAAGGCTATCCGTGGAACGGCAAGTCGATCGAGGCGCAGTTCCAGAAGTTCAGCTATCCGGCGGCCGGCCATGCGCCGGTGCGCATGATGTACAAATATGGCGGCTCGCTGATCGCCACGATGAACAACACCCATCGCCACATGAAGATGTTCCAGTCGGAGAACCTGGAATTCATCGTGGCGCAATCGATCTGGATGGAGGGCGACACCAAATTCGCCGACATCATCCTGCCGGCCTGCACCAATTTCGAGCGGGTCGACATCAGCGAATGGGCGGCGCTCGGCGGCTACGGCCATCACGGCCAGCAGCAGCTCAACCATCGCGTCATCATCTTCCAGGCGCCCGCGATCGAGCCGCTCGGGGAATCGAAATCCGACTTCTGGATCTTCAACGAAATCTGCAAGCGGCTCGGGCTCGCCAATTATTTTTCGGAAGGGGTCAACGAAATCGACTGGGTCAAGCGCATCTTTCTCGCCTCCGATCTGCCCAAGCACATGTCGTGGAAGGAGTTCATCCGCCGCGGCTACTTCGTGGTGCCGGCGGAGAAGGAGCACTTGCGCGCGCCGGTCTCGTTCCGCTGGTTCTGGGAGGGCCGCAAGAAGGACGTGCCGGAGCCGCAGCCTTTGCCGTCGGACTACTCGACCGAATATCTGCGCGGGCTGCAGACGCAATCGGGCAAGCTCGAATTCGAATCGAGCAGCCTCAAGCGCCTGAAGGACCCGGAGCGTCCGCCGGTGGTGCGCTATGTTCCCTCCTGGGAGGGGCCGCATACCGCGGGCCTCGTCGATAAGTATCCGCTCCAGCTTCTGACGCCGCACTGCAAATACAGCTTCCATACGCAGGGCGACGGCAAGGACTCCTACCTGCTCAACATCGCCGATCACCGGGTCAAGATCGACGGCTACTATTACTGGATCGTCCGCCTCAGCCCGCAGGACGCGGCCGAGCGCGGCATCAAGCAGCACGACCTCGTCAAGGTCTACAACGATCGCGGCGCGGTGCTGTGCGCGGCGGTGATCACGCAACGGCTGCCGCGCGGCGTCGTGCACAGTTTCGAGTCCTCGGCGATCTACGACCCGATGGGCGAGATCGGCAAGTCGATCGACCGCGGCGGCACCGTCAATCTATTGATGCCGCACAAGTCGCAGACGACGTCGACGCACGCGCTCGCGGGCTCGCAGGCGCTCGTTCAGGTCGAACTGTGGAACGGCAATATCGAGCATGTTTCCGAGGCCTATCGCGAGGACGATCGTTCACAGGGGCGAGCGCGGCCGGTCGCCGCGCGCGCGCCGGCGCAATAGCCCGGCGCAACGCCACCGCAATCGCACAGGCCTACTAGGAGTTCGACGATGAAAAAATGGACCATGATCATCGACGTCGCCGAGTGCACGAATTGCCAGAACTGCACGCTCGCGATTATGGACGAATATATCGGCAACGAGTTTCCCGGCTATGCGGCCCCGATGCCGAAGCACGGCCATCGCTGGATCGACATTCTGCAGAAGGAGCGCGGCCAGGCGCCGATGATCGACATCGCCTATGTCCCCGTGATGTGCAATCACTGCGATAACGCGCCCTGCGTCGCCAAAGGGGAGGGCGCCGTCGTCAAGCGCGAGGACGGCATCGTCATCATCGATCCCGACAAGGCGAAAGGGCGCAAGGACCTCGCCGAGTCCTGCCCCTATGGCAGCATCTGGTGGAACGAGGAACTGAAGCTCCCGCAGGCCTGGCCGTTCGACGCGCACCTCATCGACCAGGGCTGGACGCAGACGCGGGGCGAGCTCTCCTGTCCGACCGGGGCCATGCGCGCGGTCTGCGGCGAGGACGAGGAACTGGCGAAACTGGTCGAGGACCAGGGCCTCGAAGTGCTGAAACCCGAGCTCGGCACCAAGCCGCGCGTCTATTACCGCAATCTCTGGCGCTATGCGAAATGCTTCATCGGCGGCACGATCTCGACCGAAATCGACGGCGTGGTCGAATGCGTCGAGGGCGCGCGCGTGCGGCTCCTGAAAGACGGCGTCTGGCTCAATGACGTGAAGACCGACGCGTTTGGCGACTTCAGGTTCGACCGCTTGGCCGCGAATTCCGGCGCCTATGCGCTCGAGATCGAGGTCGAGGGCAAACCGACGAAGGTGGTCGAGGCGCGGCTCGGCGACAGCATCAATCTCGGCGAAATCAGGGTGTGAGACGGAGCGTCCGGCATCGATCGATCGGGCCGGGCTTTCCCACGACTGTCCGGTTCGGATCGGATGTCACTCTCCCAGGGGGAGAGGATACGCGGACCCAGACACTACGCGCCCAACCGGCGCAGCGCGCCGCGCAATGCATCGAACGTAGCGCCGAAAAAGCTCCGCCACAGATCGCTGACGACGGTCTCGATCGCCGGGATGGTCTCGTTCTCGCTTGTCATGGCGATGGCTCCTGCGCTCGGCTGTCGAACAAGTTCGATGCGCGGATCATCGCCGCGGGAGCACTCCCCCACTGTGCGCCAGATCACACCTCACCGTCGCGTGAGAGCATTTCCGTTGAGTGTGAATAGTCGGAGCTGGCTTTCCGCTCGTCCCCGCGCAAGGCGGGGACCCAGGAGGAAACTGGTTTCGCTTTCGCGGGAATGAGCGGAGTACGGATCAGCATACATCTGCACGGGGTCACGGCGCGCGTCCGATATCGGCCACCACCGCGGACACCGTGACGGCGCCGCTGCCGCGCTTGACGGTCAATTCGATCGTCTGGCCGACGCCGATCTGCTCCAGCGCCTCGGTCAGATCGGCGAGGCGTTGGACCGCATTGCCGTTCACGGCGACGATGACGTCGCCGAGCGCGCCGGTCGAGCGATCGATTCCGCGCAGTCCCGCGCGGTCGGCCGGCGAGTCGGGAACGGTGCGCACGACGATCACGCCTTCGACGCCGAGCCGGGTGGCCACCGATTCCGACGCGGAGACGATGCCGAGGCCCGGCGTCGGCACCCGGCCGTTGCGGATGAGATCGGGCGCCACCCGGTTCACCGTGTCCACGGGAACGGCGAATCCGATTCCCGCATTCGAGCCGGAGGGGGAAAAGATCGCGGTGTTGACGCCGATCAGCCGCCCCGCCGAATCGAGCAGCGGCCCGCCCGAATTGCCCGGATTGATCGCCGCGTCGGTCTGGATGACATTGCTGATCTCGCGCCCGCCGGCGGTCGGAAGGCGGCGCTTGAGCGCGCTGATCACCCCGGTCGTGAGCGACTGGTCGAGCCCGAACGGGTTGCCGATCGCGAACACCGCTTGGCCGACCTGCAGGTTGGCCGATGTCCCGATCGGGATCGGCGGCGGCGGCGAACGCACGCCGGACAGCTGCAGGACCGCCAGGTCGTAATTCGGCGCCACTCCGCGAATTTGCGCGCGCGCGACCTGGCCGTTCGCAAGGCGCACCGCGATGGCGTTCGCTCCCTGCACGACATGGGCGTTGGTCACGACATGCCCGGCGGCGTCCCATACGAACCCCGTGCCCGTCTGCGCTCCCTGCTCGTCGCCCTCCGCGGCGGAAAAATCGCCGCCTCCGGCCTGGCCGGCCACGTGCACCACCGACGGCGCCGCCCGATTGAAAATTTCGATCGCGGTCTTTTCCCAATCGGCCAAGCCGCCGCGCGGTTCGATCGCGCGGGGGGTAGTGGCCGAATAGAGTCGCTGCTGGACATAGGGCTGGGCGACCATCACGCCGAGCACGAACAGAATGGCAAGGAGGAGAAAGCGCACGGACCTGTCCACGACCGTTTTCCCGGAACAAGGAGCACTGAGCGCTCAGATATGGGAGCCGGGTTGGCCTTTATTAAGCCGGGGTCGGGTTTGAACGTTCCGAACTGATGGCGCGCGGGCTCCGGCTTGTTTGCGGTGCGCGATCCGTGACGCGTCGGCGCGCTACGACAAGGCGGAAGTCCGGGCGAGCGGACCGGCGACCGGACAGGCCGGGCGTGACGAGCTTAAGCCGCTTCTGCGCGCTTCTTGACGATCTGGCGCTTGAGCAGCAGCGCGCGCGGCGACAATTCGTCATCGTGCGCCTTCATGAGGAAAGCGTCGAGGCCGCCGCGGTGGTCAACGCTTTTCAGCGCGTTGGCGGAAATGCGCAAGCGCACCGCGCGGCCGAGCGCGTCGGAGCGCAGCGTGACATGGACCAGATTGGGGAGGAACCGCCGCTTGGTCTTGATGTTCGAATGGCTGACCTTGTGGCCGACGAGCGCCCCTTTTCCGGTCAATTCGCATCGTCGTGACATGGAAACCTCGACAGGCTTGCCGCCGTCGCGCGTTCCGCGACCGGCGCCGACAGAACTGAATGGGAGGCGGACGTATAGTAAGCCGCCGCGGGGGCGTCAACCCGTCAACGCGCTCGGGGGCTCCCTCGCCACGCGCCTTCTTTCGATTTCCGGCGCTTTCGCGTCCAACCCGTGGAAGGTTGAATTCATATTAACGACTTAATCCGCCGACAAAAAGTTGAGGCTGCGATCTGCATCGCTGGAGCGGGGGAGCCGAGCAACGTGACGCCAGCGCGAGTCGCCACGCCCCTTCCGCTGCTGATCGCCGCTTTCCTGGCGGGCAGTTTCGGCGCGGGTCCGGCGGCGGCGCAGGGCAAACTCGATGCCCGCTATGTGGCGACGCTCGGCGGCATACCGATCGGCCGCGGCGCCTGGGTGATCGACATCGCCAGCGGCCAATACACGGCGGCGGCGAGCGGGATGACGACCGGCCTCGTGCGCCTGTTCGCGAGCGGCCAGGGATCGAGCGCTGCGCGCGGCCTGGTCCGGAACGGCAATCTTTTTCCCTCGACCTACGCATCGAACATCGCCTCCGATCAGAAGTCGGAGGATCTGCGCATCGTGTTGCAGAACGGCGCGGTCAAGGACGTCGCGATCGACCCGCCGACCCCGGTTCACCCCGATCGCATCCCGGTGCCGGAGTCACACCGTCGCGGGGTCGTGGACCCGATGACGGCCGCCTTGATCCGCGTCGTGAACGGCGATCCCGTCTCGGCCGAGACCTGCAATCGCAGCATCGCGATTTTCGACGGGCGCATGCGCTATGACGTGAAGCTCTCCTTCAAGCGCTTCGAGGCGGTGCGCTCCAGCCGCGGCTATGAGGGTCCGGTCACGGTCTGCGCCGTCCAGTTCGTCCCGATTTCCGGTTATGTTCCCCACCGTTCCTCCATCGTGTATCTCAAGGGCCTGCGCGACGCGGAAATCTGGCTCGCGCCGATCGCCGGAACCTGCGTGGTCGTGCCGTACAAGTTCCTGCTGCCCACGCCCTTCGGCCTCGGTGTCCTCGAAGCCACTCAATTCGTCTCGGTTCCGAACGCCGCACGCACTACTCCCACGAGCGCTCGCATGCAGTGACACGCAGGCGCGAGCGGCATTAACGCTTTCGTCGTGACGGATTGCGGTCCGGCGCCAACCAAAAGCATGATCTGGCACGATGCACCTGGCGACCCGCTACATCTAGCCGTGAACGAAGCTCGACTCATGCAGAGTCAGCGATTCGGTCGCGATTCGTTCGAGACTCGTTCCGGCTCTTAATTGCGAACAGGGCGGCGCGCCCGGACGGTTCGCGCGTCGCATTTTCCGCGAACGATTCACACCTCGCCGGAAAATGCTCTAGAGTGACCAGCCTTTCCCGCAGAGACGCGATGCCGATTTCGTTTTCGTCTTCAACCAACCGCGATGCCCGCGCCCGCGGACACGGCGTCACTGCTGTTCTTGGACCCACCAATACCGGCAAGACCCACCTCGCGATCGAGCGCATGCTCGGTCACTCGTCGGGGATCATCGGCTTGCCGCTGCGGCTCCTGGCGCGCGAGGTGTACAACAAGATCGTCGAGCGCGCCGGCAGCGAGGCGGTCGCGCTGATCACCGGCGAAGAGAAGATCAAGCCCTCCAATCCGCGCTACTGGGTTTCGACCGTCGAGGCGATGCCGCGCGATCTCGACGTCGCGTTCGTCGCCGTCGACGAGGCGCAGCTCGGAGCCGATCTCGAGCGCGGCCACGTCTTCACCGATCGCATGCTCAACCGGCGCGGTCGCGAGGAGACGCTCGTGCTCGGCGCGGCGACGCTGCGGCCGATGGTCGACAAGCTCCTGCCGGGCGCAAACACGATCAGCCGGCCGCGTCTCTCCCAGCTCACCTTCGCCGGCGAGAAGAAGATTTCCCGCCAGCCGCGCCGCACGGCGATCGTCGCCTTCTCGGCCGAGGAAGTCTACGCGATTGCCGAGTTGATCCGCCGGCAGCGCGGCGGCGCGGCGGTCGTGCTCGGCGCGCTGTCGCCGCGCACGCGCAACGCGCAGGTCGCGCTGTACCAGTCGGGCGATGTCGACTATCTGGTCGCGACCGATGCGATCGGCATGGGTCTCAATCTCGACGTCGATCACGTCGCGTTCGCATCCGAGCGCAAGTTCGACGGCTACCAGTACCGGCGGCTGTCCGCGGCCGAGTTCGCGCAGATCGCCGGCCGCGCCGGGCGCGCCACGCGCGACGGCACCTTCGGCACGACCGGCCGTTGTGCGCCCTTCGAACCCGAACTGGTGCAGGCGCTCGAGAGCCACTCCTTCGAGTCGGTCAAAGTCCTGCAATGGCGCAACACGGATCTCGACTTCACGTCGCTCGGCGCGCTCGCAGCGTCACTGGCCGCCACGCCGAGCCAGCTCGGGCTCACCCGCGCGCCGGTTGCCGAAGACATCCTCGTGCTCGAACATGCCGGACGCGACGACGAGGTGCGCGACATGGCGAAGTCGCGCAATGCGATCGAGCGCCTGTGGGACGTTTGCCAGGTTCCCGACTACCGGAAAATCTCGCCCTCGGCCCATGCCGAACTCGCCGTCACCCTCTATGGTTTCTTGATGCGCGAGGGTAGGATACCGGTCGACTGGTTCGCCCGGCAGGTCGCCTTCGCCGACCATGCCGACGGCGATATCGACACGCTCTCAAATCGTATCGCACATATCCGAACCTGGACTTTCGCAGCGAACAGGCCGGATTGGCTCGACGATCCCGAACATTGGCAAGGCGTCACGCGCGCTGTAGAGGACAAGCTTTCTGATGCTTTGCACGAACGGCTGGCCGAACGGTTCATCGACCGCCGCACCAGCGTGTTGATGCGGCGGATGCGAGAAAACACGATGCTGGAAACGGAAATCACGAAGACGGGCGAGGTCGTGGTCGAGGGGCATGTGATCGGCCGGCTCGACGGCTTCCGCTTCGCGCCCGACGCCACTTCGGGCGGTTCCGACACCAAGGCGCTCTCGGCGGCCGCGCAACGCGCGCTC
>DASUPI010000262.1:0-6263 GCA_036281135.1 Rhodoplanes sp.
GCTACGGTCGCCGCCGTGTCGGTCTGGCGGCGCACGCGCAGATGCAGCGTCTCGAGCCCCTTCAGCAGCACCCACGCATTGAAGGGCGACATCGATGGCCCGGTCTGCCGCAGCAGCATGTGGATGTGCTCTTGGATGAACTGCTCCGAGGCGAGGAGGATTCCGCCGAGGCAGCGACCCTGGCCGTCGATATGCTTGGTGGCCGAATAGACGACGCAGTCTGCGCCGAGCGCGAGCGGGCTCTGCCACAGGGGCGTCGCGAACACATTGTCGACGACGAGCCGGACGCCGGCCTCGCGCGCGATCTTCGCGACCGCCGCGATGTCGATCACGTCGAGCGTCGGATTGGTCGGGCTTTCGAGGAAGAGCACCTTGGTGTTCGGCCGCACGGCGCGCCGCCAGGCGTTGAGATCGAGCCCGTCGACGAGCGTGGAGGCGACGCCGAAGCGCGGCAGGAAATCCTCCACCACCCACCGGCACGCGCCGAACAAGGCCTTGGCGGCGACGACATGATCGCCGGCGCGCACCTGGCCCACCAGCGCGGCGGTGACCGCGGCCATGCCGGTCGCGGTCGCCCGCGCCGCTTCCGCGCCCTCGAATGCGGCCATGCGGGTTTCGAACATGGCGACGGTCGGATTGGAGAAGCGCGAATAGAGGAAGCCGGGCGTCGCGCTTGCGAAGCGCTCCTCGCATTCCTCGGCGCTGTCATAGACGAAGCCTTGGGTCAGGAACAGCGATTCCGAGGTCTCGCCGAATTGCGAGCGCAGCGTGCCCGCCTGCACAAGGCGCGTTTCGGGATGATACTGGCGTTCGGACGCGGACATGAGGGCCTCCTGCAGCGGAGCGGAGTCGGGCGGCTCACCCGACGCCACTCCGCGGACTGCGTGCGCGCCAAACAAAAACCCGGCCGGACAAAGTCCAAGGCCGGGCGCGCGCGTCCCCGGCCTTTTAGCAACATTGTTTTACGTGGCGGCAAGCCGGCCGGCTCAAATGACCACGGGATAACGCGGCTCTTAGCGGCGCTGAGCCTTCCCGTCAAGGCGAGGGTCGGTTAGACGGCCGGGATGGCGTATATCGGGCTGTCACCGGAGCCAACCGTGCCGCTCGCCTTTGCCGCTGCCGATAAGGGCATTCTGCCCGACCGCATGATCCTCGCGCTCATCGGTTCGGGCGGGATCATCCCCGCCGCGCCGATCGTGCCGGACCAGACGCAGCCGGCGAGCCTCGACTTGCGTCTCGGCGAGGTCGCCTATCGCGTGCGCGCGAGCTTCCTCCCTGGGCCGCGGGCGACCGTCGCCAACCGCATCGACGATCTCAAGCTGCATGCGATCGCGCTCCGCGGCGGCGCGGTGCTGGAGACGGGCTGCGTCTACATCGTGCCGCTGATGGAGAGCCTCGCTCTTCCGCCCGACATCGCCGGCGCGGCCAATCCGAAGAGTTCGACCGGCCGGCTCGACGTGTTCACGCGGGTGATCGCCGACCAAGCCCGCGCCTTCGATCATATCGAAGCCGGCTATCACGGCCCGCTCTATCTCGAGATCAGCCCGCGCACCTTCCCGGTGCTCGTACGCGAAGGCTCGCGGCTGTCGCAGATGCGTTTCCACCGCGGCCGCGCTGTCCTCTTTGGCGACGCGCTTGCTGACTTGCATGCGCGCGAACGGCTCGTCGATGAGGACGGCGCCGATCTCGATCAGGGCGTCGCGGTCGGGGTCGACCTGGCCGGGTTCGGACCGGACGGGTTGATCGGATATCGCGCCAAACGCCATACGGGCGTGATCGATGTCGATCGCCGCGACGCCTACGAGGTCGGCGAGTTCTGGGAGGCGATCCGCGCAAACCGGAAACACACGCTGATCCTCGACCCGAACGAGTTCTACATCCTCGCCTCCAAGCAGGCCGTTCAGGTGCCGCCCGACTACGCCGCCGAGATGGCGCCGTTCGATCCGCTCGTCGGCGAATTCCGCGTCCATTACGCGGGCTTCTTCGACCCCGGTTTCGGCTATGCCGGCGCCGGCGGGCGCGGGGCGCGCGCCGTGCTGGAGGTGCGCTCGCGCGAGGTGCCGTTCATTCTGGAACACTGCCAAACGGTCGGCCGCCTCGTCTTCGAGCACATGCTGGCCCGGCCGGACAAGCTCTATGGGCAGGGCATCGGCTCGAACTACCAGGCGCAGAGCTTGAAACTCTCCAAGCATTTCCGCGCCTGAGGCGTTTGCCGGCGTCGCTTGAACGCGACTTCTTGCAAGTTCCACTCATCTTTGAATGCGGAGGCGCCGGGCCGTGCCGGTCGTCGGGACGGCACAGAATGGAACGCAGAACAAGCTCCAGCATTCGATGTGTAGAGACCATAGGAGCGGCAGCATCGCCATGCAGCGTTACACGATCCAGATCGGGGATGGTGACACAGGCTACGAGATCGCAAATCTTGTCCTGGCCGATACTGATTGCGCCAAGGAGGTGACCATCCGATTCGTCTCGGAGCTGTTTTCCTCGCGGCCCGAATTGTTCACCTTGACGTGGAATGAATGCTCCATCCAGGTCTTCTCGGAAGATGGCGAAGAGGTGTTTGCGACGACGGCGGCGCGCGCCGCCTTGATCGAGCGTGACGAGATCAGAGCGATTTCCGCGACCATGGTCGACAATTGAAGGCTGCTCGGGCGCCCGCGCACTGCTCGGCCATGCGCTACTTGGCGCGCCGCAGCCGCGGTGCTGCAACGCAAAATAAGCTTGCAAATTAAAGCACAATATTTTATTCGTAAAGATATAATGACATATACATAGCATGTCATACTCCTCACTGTCGGAATTGATGGTTTTTATTCCAAGAGACCGGACCTGTGGAGAAACCGCCGCTGCGGGAAGCCGCTGCCGATATTGCCGTAGAGTGGACAACGAGCACCGCGCCGTCGCCCACCCTATCTATGAGCCATCGCCAACCCCGGAGGATCAATCATGTCGGAAGCCGCACTGAGGCCAGTCGACGCGCCTTCGCCGGCGCGCACGGTAGGGCGCGGACGGATCTACGATTCGATCACCGACACGATCGGCGATACTCCGATCGTTCGGCTCACCCGCCTGCCGCAATTGCAGGGGGTCAAGGCCAATATCCTTGCCAAGCTCGAGTTCTTCAACCCGATCGGGAGCGTGAAGGACCGCATCGGCGTCGCGATGATCGATGCGCTAGAGGCGGAGGGCCGGGTCGGCCCCGACACGGTGCTGATCGAGCCGACCTCGGGCAATACCGGAATCGCGCTGGCGTTTGTCGCCGCCGCCCGCGGGTATCGGCTCATTCTGGTCATGCCGGACTCGATGTCGATCGAGCGCCGCAAAATGCTTGCCCTGCTCGGCGCCGAGCTGGTGCTGACGCCGGCCGCGCAGGGGATGAGCGGGGCGGTCGCCAAGGCCGACGAGCTCGCGCGCGAAACGCCGAACGCCGTCATTCCCCAGCAATTCAAGAACCCGGCCAACCCGGACATCCATCGCCGCACGACGGCCGAGGAAGTCTGGAACGACACGAACGGAACGATCGACGTCTTCATCTCGGGGGTCGGCACCGGGGGCACGATTACCGGCGTCGGCCAATTGTTGAAGCCGCGCAAGCCGTCTCTGCGCATCATTGCGGTCGAGCCGGAGGACAGCCCGGTGCTATCCGGGGGTAAGCCGGGACCACATAAAATTCAGGGCATCGGAGCCGGTTTCGTCCCCGACGTGCTCGATCGCTCCGTGATCGACGAGGTGGTCACCGTGAGCAACCAAGCCTCGTTCGAGACCGCGCGGGCGCTTGCCCGCTACGAGGGCATCCCCGGCGGGATTTCCTCGGGCGCGGCCGTCGCCGCCGCGCTCAAGGTCGGCGCGCGCCCCGAATATGCCGGCAAGAACATCGTCGCCGTGCTGCCGTCCTTCGCCGAGCGCTATCTCTCGACGGCCTTGTTCGAGGGGCTGTGAGCCCGGCCCGGTTTTTTCGTAATGGCCGGAGTCACCCAGCCATTACGAGATTGTTTACCTCAGTACGTGGATGCCCGGCACAACGCCGCGCATGACCCCGCCGTTCAAGGAACGCAGGGGCCTACCCCGCCAGTCTGTCCATCACATCCTCGGCGATCGAGAGCGAAGACGTAAGGCCGGGCGACTCGATCCCGAACAGTTGGACGAGACCCGGCAGGCCATGCTCGGCCGGGCCGTCGATCAAGAAGTCGGCCGGTGGCTCGCCGCGCGCGGTAAGCTTGGGCCGGATGCCGCAATAGTCCGGCACCAGCGCGCCGTCCGGCAGAGCCGGGAAATAGGTCCGGATGCTCGCATAGAACGAATCGGCGCGGCGCGGATCGACGGCGTAGCTCTCGCTCTCGATCCACTCGACATCGGGACCGAAGCGCATGCGCCCGGCGAGGTCGAGCGTGACATGGGTGCCGAGCCCGCCTTCCACCGGCGCCGGATAAATGAGCCGGGAAAAGACCGGGCGGCCGGCATATTGGAAATAGTTGCCTTTCGCCAGCACCTGTTTGGGCACGCGCGCCGTCGGATAGGGCTCCGTCGTGCGCGCAAGCGCCTGCGCGCCGAGGCCCGCCGCATTCACCACCGCATCCACGACGAGAGCGCCGGGTTCACTGCCGCCATAACGCACCTCCCAGCCGGCGGCGCCGCGCGCCAGGCCGATGATTGGCGTGCGCAACGCAACCGAACCGCCGCGATCCTCGATGTCGCCCCGCAGCGCCAGCATGAGGCGGTGGCTGTCGATGATTCCGGTCTCGGGCGAATGCAGCGCGGCGACGCAGGCGAGCGCAGGCTCCATCGCCTTCGCCACCGCCGCCTCGATGACGCGCATCCCCTCGACGCCGTTCACGGCCGCTTGTTTGAGCAGCGCCTCCATCTTGGCGATCTCGGCCTCGCTGGTGGCGACGATCAGCTTGCCGTATTTCTTGTGCGGGACGCCGTGCGAGGCGCAGTACGCGTAGAGCATGCGCCGCCCGCGCACGCAGTGCCGCGCGCGCAGCGAGCCGGTCGGATAATAAATGCCGGCGTGGATCACCTCGCTGTTGCGCGACGAGACGCCCGTTCCGATCTGCCCTTCCGCTTCGGCGACGATCACGTCGTGCCCGCGCAGCGCGGCGGCGCGCCCGACCGCGAGCCCGATCACGCCGGCGCCGACGATCAGGATTTGCATCGGCTAACTCGCGCATCAAGGGCGCCGGAGCGGCTTGGCTCAAAGCGTCGTCTCTTCTCCCTCCCCCCTTGCGGGGGAGGGAGAAGGAGGGGGGTCTGTTGCGCGAGGGCTGACTGAATTACCCCCACCCCTGACCCCTCCCCACAAGGGGTAGGGGAAGTCGGCGCTGCGGCGATGTTGGACATCAGGGCTCGCACGTTTTCGATATTGGGAATCATTCGACGCCCGCGTTGATGCAGTCGCCCAACGCAATCTCGCCCGAAGCGATGACTTCGGCGTAGACGCCGCAGTCGACGTGATCGAAGCACTGCATCAGGGTTTTTGGGATGTTCATGTCGCGCATGCCGGTGTAGGGCTCCACATTCGTCGCGGCGCAGCGCTCGATGCGCTTGACCACGCGCAGCCGCGCAGGGCCGACGGCGATCTCCTGTCCGACCAGGTCGAACTCCCGCCAGGCGGCCCAGCCGGAAACGTAGACATTGCCGCGGAAGCGCAAGGGATCGACCGGCGCGCCGACGGCCGTCTCGATCGCAGCGACCGAAGCGAGATTGATGAACGAGACGACCTTTCGCGCCACGTCGGAGAAGCTGTGCCCGTCCACGTGAAGAATCCTGGGCGGTCCCCGCAACTCTTTCGCGCAATAGCGGGCGAAGAAGGCCTCGATCGCGGCGCGGCCTGCGGCCGTGCGCAGGTCCCCGCGCACCGCCCCTTCGCCGCCGTCGGCGATGCTCAGCGTGTGCGAGGTCTCGTCGAACCTTGTATCGAGCGCCGCGAGCCGCTCGTTCCGCATCAGCATGAGGAAGCGCTGCTTGGGGAAATAGGCCGGGGCCGCCGGGTCGAAGCCCGACGGCCCGTTCTCGATCGCATAGAGCCGGTCGCAGGGCAGCGTCTGGCCGACCGCAAGCGGCGCGCGCGGCAGCGCCTGCGGCGAGAGTCCCTTCACCGGGTAGCGATAGATCGCCTGGACGCGGGCGCTTGACACTGGACGGGCCTTTTGCGTGATCGCACCTGATAGCCACTCGGATGCGGAATGCCTAGGATCGGCCGGCCGCGAATTCCCCCGCCCGTCCCCCTTCCGAGGGCGCGCGGTCCCCCCTACATCTCG
>DASUPI010000263.1:0-12231 GCA_036281135.1 Rhodoplanes sp.
TCGAGTGATTTAAACCGGACTGTCTGCTTAACCCGCCCCCAGCTGGTTTGCAAGAATAGCCGCCACCGTTGCGCACAGCGGCCTCCGACCAGCAACTCCAGCGAGCCCCGCGCCTCCCGCACCGCCCCGACGGCCAAAGGAGCGACGCAAGCCGCCCAGCGTTGATTCCCATCGCGTCCGATGCAAGAAGTCTTGGTCAAGCTCGCGGACCGACCAAGGCGATCGGGCGGAGAGGGCTATGCCAAGAGCACCCGTTTTTGTCTTGTTGGGGGACTAATTGGGGGACAGGCAGTGAACGCCGAGGAGTGAATATAAGTTATTCAGTCTGTTAGTTAAATTAAATAGCGGATTGCGCTTCCGGAATACTTGACCGTCAACGTGCCTGCGATCGGCGCTTTGATTGGGGAATGTCCGTTACGCTACGGGGAACAAGCTTAGGTTGTGTCGGCCGTCCCGATCGCGCAAACGCTTTGCTCGACCGAGTTGCAGATGACATTATGTTGGCGGGAGCGCAGGTGACCGCATGAAACCAGTCGCGGACAGCCGCAAAGCTGGCGCCGTGGATCTCAAGCCGCGGCGTGGCCGGCTATTTCGCAAATATGCCGCGACATTCGTCGCGGTCGTCTGCCTGGCGTTGGTCGTCAACGGCCTGTCGGATATCTGGTTCTCATACCGGGAGCAGAAGACGCTGCTCACGCGTATCCAGCGCGGGCAGGCGGAAGCCGCCGCCGAAAAGATCACGCAGTTTCTCAGGGAGATCGAAGCCCAATTGGCATGGGCTACTCAACTGCCTTGGAGCACGAGAACGCTCGACGAATGGCGGTTTGACGCCATCCGGTTGATGCGCCGATTGCCGGCCGTCACCGAAATCACGCAGCTCGATGCACAGGGACGCGAGCAGTTCCGCGTATCGCGGGAAGCGCCGGACGTGGTCGGCAGCCAAACAGACTATTCGCACGATCCCGCGTTCATCGAGGCGATAAAAAACAAGGTGTATTTCGGGCCTGTCGATTTCGTTCGCGAATCCGAGCCCTATATGACGGTCGCTTTGGCGGGCGCCCATCGCGAGTACGGCGTGATCGTCGCGCGAGTGAACCTCAAATTCATCTGGGAGGTGGTGTCGCGCATCCGCGTCGGCAATCGTGGACATGCCTATGTCATCGATGCTCAAGGCCGCCTGATCGCCGATCCGGATATCAGCCAGGTGCTGCGCAACACCGATCTATCCGATCTGGCCCATGTGCAGGCGGCGCGCGCGTCGGGCGGCGGAGAGGCGGATGAGCATCCGCAGGCCGTCGACATCAGGGGCCGGCACGTCTTGAGCGCCCATGCCGTCGTCGCTCCGCTCGACTGGCTCCTGTTTGTCGAGTTGCCCCTCGATGAGGCCTATGCCCCGCTATACGCTTCGATCAAGCGTTCGGGGTTCTTGCTTCTGGCGTCGCTTGCCCTTGCGGTACTGGCCGCGCTGTTCCTCGCTCACAGAATGGTCGTCCCGATCCGATCCCTGCACCGCGGCGCCGCGCGGATTGCCAGCGGCGATCTCGCGCAGCGCATTTCGATCGATACGGACGACGAGCTGGAAGCGCTGGGCGACCAGTTCAACGACATGGCGGTCCGGCTGCGGGACTCGTATGCGACGCTAGAGCGCAAAGTCGAGGAGCGGACGCGCCAGCTCGAAATCGCCAACCAGGCGAAGTCCCGTTTCCTCGCGGCGGCGAGCCACGATCTGCGGCAGCCTTTGCACGCGCTCGGTCTGTTTGTTGCGCAGCTGCAAGGCCGCACCAAGGCGGCCGAGCGCCGGCAGCTCGTCTCCCGCATCGATGCGGCGCTCGCGGCGATGAATGAGCTGTTCAATGCTTTGCTGGATATCTCCAAGCTGGACGCGGGCGTGCTTACGCCGAACATCACCGAGTTTCCCGCCGCGCAGCTGCTCAAACGGGTGGAAACGACCTTCGCGGGCGCGGCGCGGGAGAAGGGCCTGTCATTGCGGGTGGTCAACAGCACGATCTGGGTGCGGAGCGATTTCATCCTTCTCGAGCGGATCGTGTTCAATCTGGTATCCAACGCTCTGCGCTATACGAATAGCGGACGCGTGGTCGTCGGCTGTCGCCGTCGCGGCGCGTGTCTGTGCATCGAGGTCTGGGATACCGGAATCGGCGTGCCGCCGGATCAGCACAAGAACATCTTCGGCGAGTTCTATCGCCTCGGCGAACCGGGCCACGAGCGCCGCGCGGGATTGGGTCTCGGCCTTGCCATCGTCGACCGCTTGTGCCGGCTGCTTGAACACCCGATCCGCTTGACCTCGACGGTCGGCAAGGGGTCCTGCTTTTCCGTGGGCGTGCCGCGCGTCGCCGCCCCAGCCGCAATTCTCAAACCTCTGCCGATCCGCACGCCGGTCGGCCTGTCGAGCGGCAAACTGGTGGCGGTGATCGATGATGATCCGCTGGTGTTGGAGGGAATGGGCGGATTGTTGCGAAGCTGGGGCTATCGTGTCGTCACCGGCGAGGACGACGACGCCGCGCTTGCCAAGCTCGCCGAATACGATACTCCGCCCGACTTGATCGTTTCAGACTATCGCCTGCTCGATGGGAGAACCGGCGTTGAAGTCATCGAGCGCTTGCGAACCGAACTGTCCGCCGACATTCCGGCGTTCCTGGTCAGTGGCGACATCGATCCGACGCTGCTGCGCGAAGCCCGGGTCAACGGCTATCATATGCTGCACAAGCCGGTCGAACCGATGACCCTGCGTGCTCTCGTCACGCAGCTTCTTAAAAAGCAGGTCTCCGTACCCGCGGCAAAGGGGGTGCAGCGTGCGCATGGATAAGCCCGGACCCGGCTCAGGGGGTCAGGGCATCTCTCGGATTCGTACTGGCGGGGAATTCCCAGCCTAACTGATTGGCTGCAATCACGGCCTCGGTGCGGTTGGACACCTTGAGCGCCTTGAGAATCGCAGTGACGTGATTTTTCACCGTGGGCTCGGCCAGATTGAGCGTGCGGCAGATGAGCTTGTTGTTCTTGCCTTGCATCATCAGTGCGAGCACGTCGAGTTGACGATCCGTCAGCCCGAGATCGGAAGGCGAGATTTTTTGCGCGGACGGCTCCGGGGAGGGGGTAGACCGTGTTTCGCGGGCGAGAATCTCGGGCGGGATATAGATGCCGCCGGCGAAAACCAGCTTCAGCGCGCTGATCATCACCTCGCGTTTGGCCGACTTCGGAATATATCCGAGCGCGCCGCAATCGAGCGCCTTGAGAACAACGCTGCGGTCT
Organism: Rhodoplanes sp.; assembly: GCA_036281135.1. Lineage (GTDB taxonomy): Bacteria > Pseudomonadota > Alphaproteobacteria > Rhizobiales > Xanthobacteraceae > Rhodoplanes. Next base: position 3,268 of record DASUPI010000263.1, read on the forward strand.
TGCAGGGCCGACAGGACAACCACGGTGATGGCCGGATGGTGCTCGCGCAATTCGGCCAGCACCTCGAAGCCGTCGCGATCGGGCAGGTTCAGGTCGAGCAGGATAAGGCCGATGTCAGGGTGATCTGCGATGATTTGCATGGCCTGGCTGCTGGTCGAGGCATCGAGCAGTACGGCGTCGCGCTTCAATTCCTTGAGGACGCCGCGCAGGGCTTCACGGATGAGCACGTGATCGTCGATCACAAGAATCTTCATCAGGCATACAATCCTGTCGAGCCAAACCGAGAATACGTCATTCGGACGATTTAAGTATGCAGTGTCGGCCTTGGAACCGCCTGGACCGGCATAGTTTCTTCGACAGACCTTGCGATGTAAAGCTTGGGGTTGCCAATCTCAACTTCTGCTCGCGGTACGCAACTGACGTTGGTCACTTATGACGCTCGCGTTCAACCGGAGCATGCGTCCGAGTCGCTTGTGGAAATTCGCTACAGGAATGCCCGCGCGGGAGCAAGCAGGCGCGGCTGCTTTGCAGGCTGAACGGCCTCCGCGCGCGACCTAGCTTATGGTTGTATTTTGAGATGACGAGCTTGGCGCGGCGCAGATTCTCCGCCCGCACTTTTCGGTTGGGATCAAAGAGCCGAGCGTCGAAGCACCACACGCGCGCAGCTTTTCAGCTGCGCGTCGGCGGCGGTCGGGTTCGCGTCGAAAGCCGGAACGTTGGCGCGTCCAGCACGCGGCAATTTCAGGATCGGAGGCGTTGTGGCTTAGCTTCGTCTTCGCCGGTGTGCCACTGGGGGAGCGCCTGGGCCGCCATGTGCTCGGCGAGCTCGGCAATAGAGCGCCGCAAGTCCATATCTTCGAGGACGCAGAACGCCTGCATCAAGCGCAGCACGTAAGGTTCCGTCAGCATGGCGACAGGCGACGGTCCGGCATCTTCGTTCGCGGTCTGATGCGCCCCTTCAAAAAAAGCGGTGATCGGGACGCCGAGAATGGAGGCGATCTTGAACAGCCGACCGCTGCCGACGCGATTGGTTCCGTTTTCGTATTTCTGCACCTGTTGAAAGGTGACGTCGATCTTCCTGCCGAGCTTCGTTTGCGACATTTTGCGATCCTGGCGCAGGATCCGAATGTTGCGGCCAACCAGCATGTCGACGGCGTCGCGACGCCTTTCTCCCATGGATTAGTCCTCCTCTCGTATGACAAGAGCGACGGGTCCCGCTTCTGCGGGCCTGCGATGGTGCGCTCTGTTTGGGTGCAGTTCTTCGGAGGCTGCTATTGCATCCCCTCGCATGCGGGCGCCACCTTCCGAATGTCTACGGATCTGTCTTGCTTCCGCTGCAGCGGGAATGTCTTGCCCACGGCGGTCCGTGGGATGAACCACACCCGCCACGCGCCCGTCCAGGCAGGGCGATAGTTCATCCGATTTTGTGACTAAAGTATCCTGCACGCCCAAGACCTTTGAATGATTTGAATCAGGCACAGAGGACCATACTATGCCGAAAAATACCGGGCTGGAAAGCCCTTGGCATCGGCGGGCGCCGAAACGATCAGGGCGGGGATTGAGGATGCGGTTCACCTCTGCGAAGGGCGTGGCAATGTCGTCGGCTTGTCGCCGGCCATCCTTATCGTCGGGGTGGCAGGCCGAAAGTGGGGGCATATGAGCTGGAGCGAACGTGGCGAGCGCGAGCAAGAACTCGAATGCGATCTCGTGGCCGTTGTGCAAAACCTCGTCGCACAGGCGGGCAATAGCGCCCAAATGCTCGAATGCTATTACTGGACCCAGGAGCCCGGGCTGCTGGAATTGATCCGGGCATTTCTCGCCATGCCGGTCGAGGCGCAGACGACGCTGCGGACCTTTTTCGCAGCCGCGGTCGTCCGGAGCTCGATCACCGCATCGGTCGACGCCGCCGGAACGCTCACGCTTCGCTCACCGGAAGCAGCGACCTTGCTGTCCAGCCTGTTCGGCCACGGTCCTTACGAGTCGCGCTACATGGTTTGAGGCGGTGTTCGCGGCCACGCCTGCTAGCGAAAGTTCCTTTGAAGTTTAATCGCCGATGCGATTCCGCTCGTCCCCGCGCAAGCGGGGACCCAGTCATTCTGCAGAAAACTGGATTTTCGCTTCGCGGGATGAGCGGGCGGACTAAGCTCTATTGGCGCATTCTCAACCGTTCCCTTCGTGCGCCCAGCTAAACGGGCGCCGGTCGTGGGTCGCATTCCCCCATACGAGAGGCTCGGGAGCCTGTGCGCGGCCCCGGAGAATCATCCGGCCGTGTTCGACCAATCAGGGCAGGTCAGGCCTGTACCAGTCGCACAGCGGAAATCCCATGTAGGTAATGTTGCAGCCCTGCTTCCATTGGCCGAAATAACCGTCATTGGTCCCGGCGGTCGCGGACTGGATGGACACCGGCGCGGCGATCAGGGTCGCCAAGGTCAGTGCAGCGATAAGCGTTTTCATTGTCGTGCTCCGTTGAGCGTGGATACAGGCGAGATTTAGGGAATCGTCCGCCCGGTGCTTGCTTGGTATTGCCGCGGCTGGTCGGCGTTTGCGGTTAACCCGCGAATAGCGCGCGAGACCTCTGGTCCGAGCCACTCCGATCGCAGGCATTCGATCCCCGAGCGCCACCTGTCGGCGCTCGGGGTTCACGCATAGGGCAGGGCGGTGCTTCTGTTGCGGCCAACGTCCTCGCGCGCGCTTACACGCCTAGCCAAGATGCCCGCGATGGTCGGTCGGGGTCATTCCGGTCATCCTGCGGAACGTCGCCGTGAACGAGCTTGTCTCGGCAAAGCCGACCTCGATGCCGACTTCGGTGACGGTTCGGGCGGGATTTTCCAACAGCGCCTTGGCCCGAACGATTCGCCGGTCGGTGACATAACGATGGGGCGGCGCGCCGAAACTCTGTTTGAACGCGCGGGCGGAATGGTAGGGGCTGAGATCCGCAATGCCCGCCAATGTGTTGAGCGAGATGTCCGCATTCAGGTGTTCTTCCACGTATTCGGAAACCTTTTCTGCTGCCAGGTGGCCAATCCGCCCCGAACCGGCATCAACGGAGCGGGCCGATCCAACCGGATCAGTTCGTGCGTCAAGACGAGCGCGAGCGCTTCCGCATAGCCGGACGAATTTTCCTGTCCGGCCTGCGCCTTGAGTTTCAGCGCGGTTTCCCAGATATCTTGATCGAAGAAGAACAGGCGCGGCTTGAACCCGTTCTCCGACAGGCGAAGCCCGGGATCAAGAAACGGGGCTTTCGGGTCGAGATAAAGAGTCGAGATAAAGAAAGGTGACCCGGCCCAGGACGCGGGGCTTCTGCCAGCCGCAAAAGCGATGTCCCGACGGCACAAAGCTGAGCTTGTGACTGAACTCACGCAGGTTCGATTTGGGCAGGCCTTCCAATGACGTCTCGCCGTCATTGCGCGACTGCCGCTCCGACACGATCAATGTGTGGCAGTGGGATTGGATTCGATAAGCGAACGGCTCGCGCCGCGTGAATTCAACCGAGTCCGCGGCGACGCCGTTCCAGCGCGTTTGCCGCCGATGCGCAATGTCTGCAGGAGAAAAGTGGACGCCGGACCTCGAGAAGTCGGCTCTGTCTGCGTGCGCCTCTTGCATAATCGTCTCCAGTCGCCGTGACCATCACTGCCCCAGAGCCCGTCCGTGCGTTTCTGGTTCATGCTGAAGTTTCTGCCTGACATATAGGTCTCGTAGCGCGCCCCGATTTTCACATTTGCGCGCGTCCGCGTGAGGTTTGGAGCCGCCCGACTATCGCGATACCGCTGATATTGATCGGGCCCCCCACACAAGCAGGGGCGGACGGCCCGGCCTGAGCGTGGCGAATAGGTGCGTAAAATTTAATGTATGAAACTCAGAACGAGCATCTATGCGAGTGAATAGGCGATGTCTTCTCGCATGGCGTCGGAAGCGGCCGACGATGGTCGGCCGCTTCCCGGAGGCGTGTAAGATCGTGAGCCTGGATCGACAGATCGCGCTCACGGGCTGATCTATCCCGGTTCACGCGTTTCGCTCGTCCCTTATTCGATGCCGCCGCAGATCGGCGGCGTAGGGACGACGTCACCAAATGTCGCCCTTCGCGGGATCGAGCCGGATCTGGTCGTCCTGCCAATTCGGGCTGCTGTTCGGCGCCACGTAGTTCTGCCGGTAGCTCTGCGCAAATGCGGCCGAAGCCGAGGCGAGAACGAGCGCGGTAATGAGAGCGTAAGTCGTCTTGGTCAACATCGTACTTCTCCTTTGAGGGTTGACGTGACCAACGCTATGTAGCGACTCTTCTGTCCGGTGCTTGTCGAATATTGCCGTCGATGGTTGGCTTTTGCGGCGATTCTGACCCCGAATTCGCCGTCCAACGCGAAGGCGATCGGGACATGGCGATAGCCGCGCTTATCAAATCGCGCGTGCGCGACGGGGCCGGAGCGCCAGAAACGCGGCGGAATGCCCCGACATCCCCTTCCTGGGCTGGATCGTGAACCGTACGATCGAGGACCGGGCCCGATGATGTCACCGTCGAAATTCGCCTGGCGATGGACCTTGCCTTGATTCAGCCAAAGCTTTCGCAATACTATCTAATTTCGGTCAAGCGAGGCGAGGGGGCGAGAGTTGTTTCCAGCACGCCAGTCTGCTGCTGCCGTGACAGCATTGTTGCTGATCGCCGGCGCATTTTTCGTCCTCCTTTTCTCTATCGCAGAGTCACGGGCCGAAGGTCCATTCGGCGCCTGCGAAGAGGCGGCCGAGCTCGCGGTGTTGCCCTCGCCGATTGCGCCGTGGAAGGGCGCGCCTTTGCGCGTCGTCTTCGCCGCGGAGAAGGCGCTCGAGGGCGAGTTTTCGTTGATCGCGCCAAATGGAAGCGTCGCGGCCAAATCGCGTGAGCGGCACGGCGGGCCGCCCTACTTCTGGTTCGCCGAGGTCGCGTCGCCGGCCGCGGGGACGTGGCGCGCGAAGCTCGCGCGCGACCGCGCGCCGGCCGAGTGCAGCACGATCACGCGCGAAATCGCCGTGAGCGCCGCCGCGCCGCCGCGGCCGAGCGCGACCGCGGGGAGCGTCTGGCCCGTGCGCAATTCGTGGAATCGCGCGACGGAAAACCTGTATTCTGCATGGATCGAAAAGCTCTTCGACGCGCCGCTCGACGAGACGTTGTCGTGGAAGGCGCTGCATGAAGTGCTGCGCGATCGATCGCGCAATCTCCTGTTCAACCATCTGGGCCTCGGCGAAGACCAGATGGGGATCTTCATTCGCCCCGACTGCGCCGACCTTCCGTACTTCTTGCGCGCGTATTTCGCATTCAAGATGGGGCTGCCGTTCGGGTACTCGAAGTGCACGCGCGGCGGCGGCGGCGAGCCGCCGAAGTGCCAAGCGTGGTGGAACATTCAGAATGAGGACCCTCCTCCTCCTCCTCCGCCCGAACAACAAACCGCGTCCGGCGCCCTATTCGGGATGTTTGGCCAGCCGGTCGCCGCTCCACCGAGCGGACCTGTGGCGAAGCCGCCGGGACCTGCGGCGAAGCCTACGGGCCCTCCGCCGCGGCCGCCGGGACTCGCGGCGTCGTTCGGTCATTATTTGCGGTGGACCGTCGCGGACGGCGTCCATTCCGGATCCGGGCGAACGCGGGCGAATGACGACAACACCGATTATTATCCCGTGCCGCTGAACCAGGAGACGCTGCGGCCGGGGACCGTGTACGCCGATCCCTACGGGCACCTTTTGGTGCTCGCGCGCCGGGTGCCGCAGTCGGGCGACGCGGCGGGCGTATTACTCGCCGTCGACGCGCAGCCCGACGGAACGGTCGCGCGAAAGCGTTTTTGGCGCGGCAATTTCTTGTTCGCGCAGGATCCCGCGCTCGGGAGCCCCGGCTTCAAGCGGTTCCGGCCGATCGTGCGCGATAGGAACGGCGTCTTGCGGCGGCTGACCAACGACGAAATCGCGAAAAATCCACAGTACGGCGATTATTCGCTCGATCAGTCGAAGCTTGCGATCGACGACTTTTTCGATCGAATGGACGACGTGATCTCGCCGGCGCCGCTCGATCCGCTGCGCGCGATGAAGGAGGCGATCGCCGCGCTCGAAGAGCAAGCGAAGGCGCGCGTGACCTCGGTCGAAAACGGCCGAAAATTCCAGACCAGCGGACGCGGCGACGCGGACATGCCGGACGGCCCGTCGATCTTCGAGACGACCGGCGCGTGGGAAGATTTCGCCACGCCGTCGCGCGACCTGCGCCTGTTGATCGCGATCGACGTGGTGCGCAGGTTTCCGGATCGCGTCGTGCGGCGGCCCGAGCGGTACGCGATGCCGGAAGAGAAGAGCGTCGCGGACGTGAAGGCCGAATTGGAGCGCGTGCTCGCGTCGGAGCTTTCGGCGCGCAAGTTTTCGTATACGCGCAGCGATGGCTCCGCCTGGACGCTCGCGCTCAAGGACGTGGTCGACCGCGCGGCCGAGCTCGAGATGGCGTACAACCTGAACGACTGCGTCGAGCTTCGCTGGGGTGCGGCGGACAGGAGCGACGAGGCGTCGACGTGTAAGCGGCGTGCATCGTCGGCGCAGCGCGCGAAGATGACGGAGTACCGCACGTGGTTCCACGAGCGGCGCCGGCCGCCGCGCGGTTAGCGGTCAGTGCGTGCCGCAGAGGACGTCGCGGCGCTTCGGCGGGAGGAGCGGCCCCGTCGGGCGGTGCGTCTTTCGGCGGCTTCCCGCCACGCTCTTCCGCTCCGCGATTCAGCGGAGCACCGCTGCCGTTCTGGCTGATTTGTGCGTCCTCTGCTCGCGATCGGCGGTCTCTGTCCTGATGTTCGTGCTCGACCAGTCGCGGATGATCTGGAACTTCGATGTCGCGCTCGTGCCGGGGGTTTTCGCCGGCTCGCTCGCGGGGCGCGCTGCTCTTCCGGGAGTTCAGCTGGAAGACTTCCGCGACGGCCAGAGCATGCGGCGCTATATCGTCGGCGCGGTTCTGATGGGGTTCGGGGGCAAGCTGGCCGGCGGCTGCGCGGTCGGGGCCGGCGTCTCCGGCGGAGCGATTTTCGCGTTCACCGCCTGGGCCGCCTGGGTGACGCTCGCCTGCATCTGGGTCGCGGCCGGCGTCACCGACTTGCTGCTCGACCGCGACGTTGACGCGCCGGTCGGGGCGGCGTCGGGCGGCGCTTACTGACGCGCTGGCCGTTGCCGCTCCGCACCGGCGGCAGCACGGTGCCGCAGAATGCGGCATGCAGCACCAGGATGACGTCCCGGACCTCCTCGCGCGCGAGTGAATAGAAGATGTGCTTGCCGTCGCGCCGGGTCTGCACCAGGTCCTCGCCCTTCAACCGGGCGAGCTGCTGGGACACCGAGGGCTGACGCTGGCCGAGCAGCGCGGCAAGCTCCATCACCGATTTCTCGCCTTCCGCCAGCAGACAGAGGATCACCAGCCGCGATTCGTGCGCGAGTGCCTTGAGGAATTCGCTGGCGTCGTGCGCCCGTTCGAGCAGCTGGGCGATGTCGACCCGGCGCTGGTCGATCAGCACGGACTTGTCCGCTCGGCTCGATTCCCGCTGCAACGTCGTCATGGCGTGCTCCGTGCCGGCACAGGGGTTGTCGCTGGGTCCCGAGCGGACGTCCGTCTGTGACGCCTCGATCAGCTTTGCGAGACGCGCGAAAAAGAACTCCTCGCCGGGATAGTCCTCGATCCGGCCGATCTCGACATTGTCGGTCACCAGGACAAAAGTCGGCGTAAGCGGATCGGCCGCCACAGCTTGATGGCCGAAAGCTCGACGCTCCGCTTCTCGATCTGCCTCAACGGCGCGGGCTGACCCTCCGCGGTCTTCCCGTAGATCGGCCCGATCCGTTCATCCCACATCCGGCAAATAAGGGCAGCCCGCCTCTCGTACATAGACGAGCTCAACAGCCGCGAGTGGACACGCCGCGACCAGAACGGCGAAGACGGCGCTCAGGCAGGCGCGAGCGAGAACGGGCACGGTAAAGCCTCAGAACGGATGCACCGATCAATATATGTGTGTATCGGCCCAATTCGGTATACTCCAAAGACGCATAAACCTCCACTCGAGGAGTGGGACCTCTCGCGATGCGCGACATCGGCCTCTTTGCCGCCGCGGCGGCTGGTCTCCTGTCCTTCCTGTCGCCTTGCGTGCTGCCGCTCGTGCCGCCTTATTTGACCTGGCTTGCAGGCAGCTCGCTCGAGGAGATCAGATAGTGACGGCACCCTTGTCCGACTGCATATTTGGATGATCGCGACCACTTGTTCCGACGCATCGCGACCACCCGTTAGGATCGATCGCGACCAGCGTGGCGCGGGGCGTGAGGGCGCCGTCAGGTTCATCTGCTGATTTCACGTTTTGGGTTTACGTCGAGCGTGATGGGGGCCGTCCCCGTAGTCGACAGGAGGGACCCGCGCGCGTCGCGGAGGGCCCTCAAGGCTGGCGTCGTCGGGCAGGCGCCGCCAAGCGCTTTGTCAGTCGTGAACTATCGAACCATGGGCGTTGCGCGGGCGCGCTGTAGACCAGCAGGGATGGGAACACGCGATGGCCCCTCGGCTACTGCGAGCTCGCCGATGCGGCGGGCGTGCCGCGGACTGTGTGGAACATGACTGCTCGGCACGGCGGCGCTACCGAGGCGCGCGAGGCCGGCTGTGCAGTCGACGACATCGCCGACCACCTGCAGAAGACCGACATAGAGGGAACGCGGCGCGATTATGTGGCCGGGAACGTCGCTACGACCCGGCGCGTGGCTGTCGCACGAGTGTCCGTCGTCAGAGTTTTTGAGACAGTGAGCGGCTCAAATTAAGGGAGGCTCTGGCTCGTTTGGTTGATGACGTTAGGCGGCTTGCCGTCGGTGCTGCAAGCGGCGTTGGGCGATGGTCCGGCGTTTGATCCTTTCTCTTTGCAGCAGGATTGTCTGGCCGCGTCCGAAGTAGACGTCGGCCGGGGTTAGATTATCGATGCTCTCGTGATAGCGGTGATGGTTGTAGTCGGCCACGAA
>DASUPI010000264.1:0-2467 GCA_036281135.1 Rhodoplanes sp.
GTCGCCCATATCGTCGAGCCGGTGCTGGCCGATCTCGGCTATCGGCTCGTGCGCGTGCGCGTCTCCGGTCTCAGCGGCTGCACGGTGCAGATCATGGCGGAGCGGCCGGACGGCACGATGCCGATCGAGGATTGCGAGGCCGCCTCGCGGGCGCTATCGCCGGTGCTCGACGTCGCCGATCCGCTCGATCGCAGCTATCGGCTTGAAATCTCCTCGCCCGGCATCGATCGGCCGCTGGTGCGGCGGTCCGATTTCGAACGCCATATCGGCCAGGAGATCAAGCTGGAGATGGCGGTCGCGGTCGACGGCCGGCGGCGGTTCCGCGGGCTCGTGACCGGAGTGGACGGCCATTCCGCCCGCCTCCATATTGAGGGCGCCGCGGGCGAGCAGCGGGAGGTGTCGCTGCCGATCGAGCAGATGCTCGAGGCCAAGCTCGTTCTGACCGACGACCTGATCGCCCAATCGCTGCGGCGTGGTAAGGCCGAAGAACGCGAAGCGCGCCAGTTGCGGGACGCGCGCCGCAAGGATCGGACGTCGTCCCGCAAACCCGTTCATGCTGGGCAGAGGCCGATGCAGAAGCCGGGTCTTTCCCGCCACGATGGAGATTGATTCATGGCCGTCGTCAGCGCCAACAAGCTTGAGCTCTTGCAGATCGCCGACGCGGTCGCGCGAGAAAAGTCGATCGACCGCAGCATCGTCATTCATGCGATGGAGGACGCGATCGCCAAGGCGGCGCGCTCGCGTTACGGCAGCGAGACCGACGTGCACGCCGAGATCGACCCGAAGAAGGGCGAGCTGCGGCTCTCCCGGCACATGCTGGTGGTCGAGCAGGTGGAGAACCCGGCCAACCAGATCAGCCTGGAGGCGGCGCGCCACTACAATCCGGCGGCGCAGATCGGCGACACCATCGCCGACACCCTGCCTCCGCTCGAATATGGGCGCATCGCCGCCCAGTCGGCGAAGCAGGTGATCGTTCAGAAGGTGCGCGAGGCCGAGCGCGACCGCCAATACCAGGAATTCAAGGACCGCATCGGCGACATCGTCAACGGCATCGTCAAGCGGGTCGAGTACGGCAATGTGGTCGTCGATCTCGGCCGCGGCGAGGCGATCGTGCGGCGCGACGAATTGCTGCCGCGCGAAGTATTCCGCAACGGCGACCGCATCCGCGCCTATATCTACGACGTGCGGCGGGAGCCGCGCGGCCCGCAGATCTTCCTCTCCCGCACCCACCCACAATTCATGGCGAAGCTGTTCACCCAGGAGGTGCCGGAAATCTACGACGGCATTGTCGAGGTGAAGGCGGTGGCGCGCGACCCCGGCTCACGCGCCAAGATCGCGGTGATATCGCGCGATTCCTCGGTCGATCCGGTCGGCGCCTGCGTCGGCATGCGCGGCTCGCGCGTGCAGGCCGTGGTGAACGAGCTGCAAGGCGAAAAGATCGACATCATTCCGTGGTCGCCCGACATCGCCACTTTCGTGGTGAATGCGCTCGCCCCCGCGGAGGTCGCCAAGGTCGTGCTCGACGAAGAGCGGGAGCGCATCGCCGTGGTCGTGCCCGACCAGCAGCTCTCGCTCGCGATCGGCCGGCGCGGCCAGAACGTGCGGCTTGCCTCCCAGCTCACGGGGTGGGACATCGACATCCTCACCGAGCAGGAGGAATCCGAGCGCCGCCAGGCCGATTTCGAGAAGCGCAGCCGCATGTTCATGGACACGCTCAATGTCGACGAAGTGGTCGGCCAGCTGCTCGCCTCGGAAGGCTTTGGCTCGGTCGAGGAACTCTCGATAGTGGACCAAAAGGAGATCGCAGTGATCGAAGGCTTCGACGAGGACACGGCGGCGGAGTTGCAGGCGCGCGCGCGCGATTACCTCGCGCGGATCGACGCGGAATACGACGAACAGCGCAAGCAGCTCGGCGTCGCCGACGAACTGAACGACATTCCCGGCGTCACGCCGCGCATGTTGGTCGTCTTCGGCGAGAACGCAATCAAGACGGTTGAGGATCTCGCCGGCTGCGCCACCGATGACCTCAGCGGTTGGAGCGAGCGGAAGGACGGCGAGACCACGCGCACCGCCGGCATTCTCGACGAGTTCGAGCTCACGCGGGAGGAGTGCGAGGAGATGATCATGCGCGCGCGCGTGAAGGCCGGCTGGATCGACGAGGCGGACCTCGCCCCGCCGCCCCAGGCCGAAGGCGGCGAGAGCGGCGAAGGCGACGCCGCGCCGGAAGCGTGACGGAAAGGGCGGGCGGGCGATGCTTGCGCGGATCGATCAGGACCTGCTCGATGCCGGACCGCGGCGGTCTGCGGTACGGGAGCGGCTCTGCGTAGCCACCCGCACCGTGCGGCCTTTGTCCGAGCTGATCCGCTTCGTCGCCGCGCCGGACGGCGGCGTGGTGGCCGACCTCAAGCGAACGCTGCCCGGGCGCGGCGCCTGGGTGACCGCGCGGCGCGGCGTGCTGGCGCAGGCG
>DASUPI010000265.1:0-5521 GCA_036281135.1 Rhodoplanes sp.
CGCGGCGTCGAGGTCGATTTCCAGCCCAATCTGGGCAAGGACAAAGACAAGCTCGCCGCCGTGATCGGCGACTATGACGGGCTCGCCATCCGTTCGGCGACCAAGGTCACGCCCAAGATCATCGAGCGCGCGGCGAAGCTGCGGGTGATCGGCCGCGCCGGAATCGGGGTCGACAATGTCGATATTCCCGCCGCGACCGCCAAGGGCGTCATCGTGATGAACACGCCCTTCGGGAACTCGATCACCACGGCCGAGCACGCGATCACGCTGATGCTGGCGCTCGCGCGCCAGATCCCGCAGGCCGACGCCTCGACCCAGGCCGGCAAATGGGAGAAGAACCGCTTCATGGGGGTCGAGATCACCGGCAAGACCCTCGGCGTCATCGGGTGCGGCAATATCGGCTCGATCGTCGCCGACCGCGCGCACGGGCTGCGGATGAAGGTGATCGCCAACGATCCTTTCCTGTCGCCCGAACGCGCGCGCGACCTCGGCGTCGAGCGGGTCGAACTCGCCGATCTCTTCCGGCGCTCCGACTTCATCACGCTGCACACTCCGCTCACCGATCGGACCCGGAACATCATCGGCGCCGACGCGATCGCCATGATGAAGCCGAGCGTGCGGATCATCAATTGCGCGCGCGGCGGCCTGGTTGACGAGGTCGCGCTGCGCGCGGCGCTCGACGAGGGACGGGTGGCCGGCGCGGCGTTCGACGTGTTCAGCGAGGAACCGGCCAAGACCAATCCGCTGTTCGGCCATCCCAATGTCGTGTGCACGCCGCATCTCGGCGCGGCCACCACGGAGGCGCAGGAGAACGTCGCGCTGCAGGTGGCCGAGCAGATGTCCGACTATCTCCTGCAGGGCGCGATCTCCAACGCCGTGAACTTCCCCTCCATCAGCGCGGAGGAGGCGCCGCGCCTGAAGCCGTTCATCGTGCTGGCGGAAAGGCTCGGTTCGTTTGCCGGCCAGCTCACCGAGACGGGGCTCAAAAAGGTGCAGATCGCCTATGACGGGCACGTCGCGCAGATGAATACGCGCGCGCTGACCTCGGCGGCGGTTGCCGGGCTCTTGCGTCCGATGCTTTCCGACGTGAACTTCGTGTCAGCGCCGGTGACCGCCAAGGAGCGCGGCATCATGGTCGAGGAAGTCACGCGCGGCGCGGAGGGCGACTTCGAGAGCCTGATCACGGTCACGGTGGTGACGGAACGGATGACGCGCGCCTTGTCGGGCACCGTATTTGCGGACGGGCGGCCGCGCATCGTCAACATCAAGGGCATTCGGATGGACGCCGAGTTCGGCCATTCGATGCTGTACGTCACCAATGCCGACAAGCCCGGCTTCATCGGCCGCTTCGCCTCGCTGCTCGGCGACGCGAAGATCAACATCGCCACCTTCAATCTCGGACGCGACGCCCAGGGAGGCAACGCGATTGCGCTGGTCGAGATCGACGGCGAGATCCCGCCCGACATCCTCGACCGGGTCCGCGCCCTGCCGCATGTCCAGCAGGCCAAGCAGCTGCATTTCTGACCGCCTTGCTTCGTGCGGATTCATCCGATATCCGAATCGGATAGCCGATCATCGGCCGCTGCGGGCGTCGCCTTCTTGCCGGCGCGGTCTGGCGGAAAAGGAATCTTATGGCGAACGTGGTGGTCGTCGGTTCCCAATGGGGAGACGAGGGCAAGGGCAAGATCGTCGACTGGCTGTCCGCGCAGGCCGACATCGTGGTGCGCTTCCAGGGCGGCCACAATGCCGGCCACACGCTCGTCATCGACGGGACGACCTACAAAATGTCGCTTCTTCCCTCCGGCGTCGTGCGCGGGAAGCTCTCGGTGATCGGCAATGGCGTCGTGCTCGACCCCAAGGCCTTGATCGAGGAGATCGACCGGCTCGCCGGACAGGGCGTCGCCATCGGCCCGGACGCGCTGCGCATCGCCGAGAACACGGTGCTGATCCTGCCCTTGCATCAGGAGCTCGACGCGATCCGCGAGGCGGCGACCTCGACCACGCGGATCGGCACCACCAAGCGCGGCATCGGCCCGGCCTATGAGGACAAGGTCGGCCGGCGCGCCATCCGGCTGATGGATCTCGCCGATCTCGCATCGCTCAAGCCGAAAATCGAGCGGCTGCTCGTGCATCATAACGCGCTGCGCCGCGGGCTCGGCCTCGCGGAATTCGACGCCTGCGTGCTCTACGAGGAACTCGCCGCGCTCGCGCCGCGCGTCCTGCCTTTCATGGATTCGGTGTGGGCGCTGCTCGACCGCAAGCGGCGTGAAGGCAAGCGCATCTTGTTTGAAGGCGCGCAGGGCGCGCTGCTCGACATCGATCACGGGACCTACCCGTTCGTCACCTCCTCGAACACTGTCGCCGCGCAAGCCGCCACCGGCTCCGGGGTCGCCCCCTCGGCGATCGGCTATGTGCTCGGCATCTGCAAAGCCTATACGACACGGGTCGGCGCCGGGCCGTTCCCGACCGAGCAGGACAATGAGATCGGCCGGCGGATCGGCGACCGCGGGCGGGAATTCGGTACCGTCACCGGACGCCGCCGGCGCTGCGGCTGGTTCGACGCCGCGCTGGTGCGGCAGACCGTGCGCACCAGCGGCATCGATGGGCTCGCCCTCACGAAGCTCGACATTCTCGACGGTTTCGACGAGATAAAGGTGTGCGTGGGCTATCGGCTGGACGGCCGAATCATTGATTATCTTCCGGCGAGCGAGCATGCCCAATCGCAGGTCGCGCCGTGCTATGAGTCGATCGCGGGTTGGCAGGAGCAGACGGCCGGCGCGCGATCGTGGGCGGATCTGCCGGCCCAGGCGGTCAAATATGTCCGCTGGATCGAGGAGCTGGTGGGTTGCCCGGTCGCTTTGCTCTCGACGAGTCCGGAGCGCGATGACACGATACTCGTGCATAATCCTTTCGAAAGCTAGGAGGGGGCGGCGACTTGCGGGACGATAGCTTGTAATGGCTAACTACTATCCACTGATCGGCAAGGCCGTGGCCGGCCTTGAGAAGAACACCGGAGAAGCGCGCCGTATCCTGTACGAGCGCGCCCGCAATGCTCTTGTCACCCAGCTACGGTCGGTGACGCCTCCGCTCAGCGAGTCGGACATCACCCGGGAACGGCTCGCTCTCGAAGAAGCAATTCGCAAGATCGAAGCCGACGCCGCCCGGCGTGCCCGCACCGGAAACTTGCAGACGAGGTCCGATCGGCCGCCCGGGGAGGCGGCGCCGGGACGACCGGGAGAAGCCGCGGCCGCGCCGACATCGACCGCTGCGGAGGTGGGTTCGCCGGCGAGCGCCGATGGGGGCGAGACCAAAGCTCCCGACGCGGCGCAAGAGCGTTCCGCGGCGGCGCCGGCCGAGCCGCCCGTCGAGGGGGAAGGGCAGCCGGCTCCATCGCGGCGGCCACCGCCGCAGCCCGCGCCTCCCAAGCGTGAGTTCCAGCCGCCGCGGGGTTTCGGCGCGCGTCCTCCGCTGTCCCGCGACAACGAAAAAGGCGAGCCGCCACCCGCGCACGAACCCGGCAAGCCCGAGCCGCCGCCCGGCCGGCGCTCTGCGCCCTGGCCTGCCGGGCTCGCCGAACCCTCTTTGAGTGCCCGGCGAGAAGCGGAGCCCGGCTCCCGGTCGGGAGACGACACAGACGACTTCGCCTTCGCGCCGAGGGACAGAGGAGGGCCGCCCTCGTCCGACCGCGACGATGAGGAAACTGCGCAGGAGCAGTCGTTTCCGGCGCGGGTCGACGAGACGGAAGAACAGCCCAGCGCCTTCGCGGAAGGCCTACGTTCGGTCCTGGCGCTCGCGTCCAATCGCCTCGTCTGGATCGCGGCGGCGGCCGTCTTGATCGTGTTCGGCCTGTCGGGGCTCGTTTATTGGCAGTGGCCGACCATTGCCGGTTTATTCCGCGGCCAGGACACTGTCGCGACGCCGGCCGCCCCCGGGACAGGCCCGTCGTCGCGCGCCAAGATCACCGATCGCCTCGGCGCGCCGGCTGCGCCGACCACCCGTCCGCAGGAGGGACCGGCCGTCGCACAGCGCGTCGTCCTCTACGAAGAGGATCCGTCCAATCCGGCCGGCAAGCGGTTCGTCGGAACCGCGGTCTGGCGCACCGAGTCGGTCGCGGCCGGTCCTGGGCAGGCGCTCGATGTCGCGGTGCGCGCCGAGATCGAGATCCCGGAGCCGAAGGTCACGGTCAAATGGTCGCTGCGCCGCAACACCGACAAGGCATTGCCGGCAAGCCATACCATCGAGATCATGTTCGCGATGCCGGCGGATACGCCGAATGGCGGCATTTCCAACATCCCCGGCATCCTGATGAAACAGGCCGAGCAGACCCGCGGCGTCCCGCTCGCCGGACTTGCGGTCAAGGTGACCGCCGGCTTTTTCTTGATCGGGTTGTCGTCCGCGGAAGCCGACATTCAGCGCAACATCCAGCTCCTCAAGGAGCGGGGATGGTTCGACGTGCCGGTGGTCTATGCCAATGGGCGGCGGGCGATCCTGGCGATCGAGAAGGGCGCCCCGGGCGACCGCGCCTTCGCCGATGCTTTCGCGGCCTGGGGAGAGTAGGGCCGCCGTCAAGGCTAGCCGCCCGCTCGGGTCAATGGGTGCGATTGATCGAGAATTCGACAGCCACTTCGAGCGCCCTCTTCATCGGAGAGGCGGGGAATAGCGCGAGCGCATCCTTGGCGATCGCCCCGTAATGGCGAGCGCGCGTGAACGTGTCATCGAGCGCGCGATGCTTCGTCATCAGGCCGATCGCGTGGTCCAGATCGCGCGCGTTCGCATCCCCCTGTTTGAGGGTCCGTTGCCAGAATTCGCGCTCCGATTCCGAGCCGCGCCGGAACGCGAGCACCACCGGAAGCGTGATCTTGCCTTCGCGGAAGTCGTCGCCGACGTTCTTGCCGAGCTTTGCCGCTTTGCCGCCGTAATCGAGCGCATCGTCGACGAGCTGGAAGGCGATGCCGAGATTCATGCCGAACGAGCGGCAGGCCGCCTGTTCCGCCTTGGGCCGGCCGGCGATCACGGGGCCGACCTCGCAGGCGGCGGCGAACAGCTCGGCGGTCTTCGCCCGGATCACCGAGAGATATTCGTCCTCGGTGGTCGAGGTGTTCTTGGCGGTCCCGAGCTGGCGCACCTCGCCCTCGGCGATTACCGCCGCCGCCGAGGAGAGGATTTCGAGCGCGCGCAGCGAGCCCACCTCGACCATCAGCTTGAATGCCTGCCCAAGCAAAAAGTCGCCGACCAGGACGCTTGCTTCGTTGCCCCACAGCATGCGCGCCGCGAGCTTGCCGCGCCGCATGCTGCTTTCGTCGACGACATCGTCATGCAAAAGCGTCGCGGTGTGCATGAATTCGACCGCGGCGGCGAGCTTGACATGGCCCTCGCCGCCATATCCGGACAGCTGCGCCATCGCCAGCGTGAGCATCGGGCGCAGGCGTTTGCCTCCCGATGCGATGAGGTGGTTGGCCACCTCGGGGATGGTGGTCACTTCGGAGCCGGTGCAGCCGATAATCGCCGCATTCACGCGCGC
>DASUPI010000266.1:0-5233 GCA_036281135.1 Rhodoplanes sp.
GCAATGTTTCGGCGGAGTCGCGGCATGAAAAAGTTCCGCCGGCGGCGTCGAGATCAAAGATGATTCCAGAACGAGGGCTTTCATCGCTTTCCATCACCCGATATCTATGGCGTTCGATGGCAGTACGCCGTCGATCAGATCCGAGGAGCAGACCATGACCGCCAAGACCAGTTTTCGGGGCTCGTTCACCGCCCTGGTGACCCCGTTCAAGAACGGCGCGGTCGACGAAAAAGCCTTTCGCGATCTCGTGGAGTGGCAGATCGGCGAGGGCACGAACGGGCTCGTGCCGGTCGGCACGACGGGCGAGAGCCCGACGCTCTCGCACGAGGAGCACAGAAAGGTCGTGCGGTGGTGCGTCGAGCAGGTGCGCGGACGCGTCCCGGTGATCGCCGGCGCGGGCTCGAACTCGACCGCCGAAGCGATCGACTTCTCGCGCCACGCCGAGGCGGTCGGCGCGAACGCCGTGCTGATCGTCACGCCCTATTACAACAAGCCCACGCAGGAGGGCCTGTACCAGCACTACAAGGCGATCAACGACGCGATCGGCATTCCGATCATCATCTACAACATTCCGGCCCGCTCGGTGATCGACATGTCGGTCGACACGATGCAGCGTCTGTTCGAGCTGAAGAACATCGCGGGCGTAAAGGATGCGACCGCCAATGTGGTGCGGGTCTCGCAGCAGCGCGCCGCGATGGGGCCCGACTTCAACCAGCTCTCCGGCGAAGACGGAAGCGCGATCGGCTTCATGGCGCATGGCGGGCATGGCTGCATTTCGGTGACCTCGAACGTCGCTCCGCGGCTGTGCGCCGAGTTCCAGAGCGCGTGCCTGAAGGGCGATTATGCGACCGCGCTCGCGCTGCAGGACAAGCTCCTGCCGCTGCATCTCAACCTGTTCGTCGAGACCAATCCGGCGCCGGCGAAATACGCGCTCTCGCTGCTCGGCAAGTGCGCGGACACGGTGCGCCTGCCGCTCGTGCCCTTGTCCGACAAGTCGAAGCCGACGGTGCGCCAGGCGATGGTGCATGCCGGGCTGATCAATTGATCGGCCACCTATGGGTCCGGGAAGGCAATGTGATGACTGCGATGACCAAAGGCGAAATCGAAGCAATTCTGGATCGCGTACGGATGTGGCCCAGACCGCGCCAGGAAGACGCTGCGCGCATTCTCTTGGCGATGGAAGCTCAGGATGCGAGTGTCTATCGGTTGTCGGACGAGGAGCGCGCGGATATCGATGCATCGCTTGAAGAGCTTGCCCGCGGTGAGATCGCGTTGGACGAAGAGGTGAGGTCGACCTTCGATCGGTATCGCCGGTGAGGGTCAGCTACAGCCGGCGCACGCTCGCGCAGCTGGAGGACATATTCGCGTATATCGCCAAAGACAATCCGGCAGCCGCGGCGGCGCTCGCGAGGCGGATCGAAACGCTGGCGCTCTTGTTAGGTCAGCATCCCGCGATTGGCCTAACCGACAAGGAAGGCGTGCGCGTGATGAGCATCCGGCCTTATCCCTATGTTCTCTTCTATAAAGTCTTGGCGGATCGCGACGAGGTCCGCATTCTGCGCATTCGGCATACGGCACGCCGTTCCTGACCTTCGCGCATCTGAGCGCGTCGCGAATCCGCTCATATCCGGAGAAAGCTGGCTTGGCCACGAAGACCGAACGCAAGATCAAGGTCGTCGCCGACAACCGCAAGGCGCGCTTCAACTACGAGATCGGCGAGACCTTCGAGGCCGGGATTGCGCTCACCGGTTCGGAGGTGAAATCGCTGCGCCAGGGCAGGGCGAGCATCGGCGAATCCTATGCCGATGCGCGCGCAGGCGATTTGTGGCTCCTGAACGCCAACATTCCCGAATACCTGCAGGCGGGCCGCTTCAATCACCCGCCGAAGCGTCCGCGCCGGCTCCTGCTGCATCGGCGGCAGATCGACCGGCTCGCCGCCGGCGTCGATCGCGAGGGCATGACCATCGTGCCGCTCAAGCTCTACTTCAACGAGAAGGGCCGCGCGAAGCTCGAGGTCGCGCTCGCGCGCGGCAAGAAGCTGCACGACAAGCGCGAGACCGAGAAGCGGCGCGACTGGGACCGCGAGCGCGGCCGCCTTCTGCGCGCGCGGGGGTGATCTGTCCCGTGCTTTCGGCGAACCCCACGCTTTTCCGGTGACTTCGGCCTGTCACGTCAGCGACAGGACGACGCCGCCATCGACGCGGAACGGCGAGCCGGTGATCGCGCTCGCCTCGCGCGAGCAGAGGAAGGCGACCGCTTCGGCGACCTCCTCGGGCTTGGCCAGCCGCTTGATGATCGAACTGGGCCGCCCCGTCTCGATGAACTCGCGCTCGTGCTGCGGATTGTCGGCCGAGCGGCCCATCGACTTGAACATCGCCTCGACGCCTTCGGTGCGGGTCGGCCCGGGAAGCACGGCGTTCACCGTCACGCCGCTCGCGGCAAGCGCCTGGGCGAAGCCGCGCATCAGCGCGAGATCGGCCGTTTTCGAGAAGCCGTAATGGATCATTTCGGTCGGGATCTGCACGCCCGATTCCGAGGAGATGAAGACGATGCGGCCGAACCCCTTGTCGCGCATGCGCGGCCCGTAATGCCGGGTGAAGCGCACGCCCGAGAGCACATTGACCTCGAACATGCGCGCCCAGTCCTCGTCGGGAATCGCGAACGCGTCCTTGACCTCGAAGATGCCGACATTGTTGACGAGAATGTCGACATCGCCCGCCGCGCGGATGATCGCCGCGACGCCCTCGGCCGTGCCCGCGTCGCCCGGCGCGGGGACGAGCTTTGCGCCCGCGACCCGCTTGCCGATCTGCTCCATCGCGTGCGTGACGTCTTCGTGCTTGCGGCCGTTGATCGCGACCTCGGCGCCGCATGCGGCGAGCTTTTGCGCAATCGCGCGGCCGATCCCCTTGGTGGAACCGGTGACCAGGGCGCGCAGCCCGGACAGATCGACATGCATGGCAGAACTCCTGAAAAGGCGCGCGTTTGCAGCGAGCGCGCTCCGAGCAGCGCCGGCTCACGCCAGCAGATCGCCGAATTCCGGATGCTGCGCGATATAGTTCGCGACAAAGGAGCAGCGCGGAACCACCTTGAGGCCGCGCGCCCGCGCCGCCCCGAGCGCGTCGTGAACGAGGCGGGACGCGAAGCCGCGCCGGCGCAATTGCGGCGGCGCCTCGGTATGCGTGAAGGTGATCACGCCGTCGGCGAGGCGGTAGTAGGCGAGCGCCGCCGCGCCGTCGGCGGGAAGCTCGAAGCGCGCGAGAGCGGTGTTATCACGAATTGGCGAGGACATGGGCATACACGCGAGTGCGGAACGGGTCTCGCAGGATGTAGGGTGGGGCGAGCGGAAGCGAAACCCTGCAGCCGCGATGGGCACGCATGAGACTTGGGGCGCGGTATGAGAGGCCATGTCGATCCGACCAAGCAGGCCTTCGCCGAATTTCGTGCGAACGCGCGCGCAGGGCCGATCCACATGCTCAACCTGGTGCGGCTACGCGCGCAGGCGTGCTATCCGGACGGCCGGCAGGGACCGGCGCGGAGGCTTATGCCGCCTATGGCCGCGCGACAGCGCGCCCGTGTTCGCCCGTTTAGGGGGCAGGATCGTCTGGCGCGGCGCGTTCGAGCAGATGCTGATCGGTCCGGCGGAGGAGCGCTGGGACCATTGCTTCATCGCGGAATACCCGTCCGTCTCCGCCTTCGTCGACATGCTCCGCGATCCGCTCTATCGCGAAGCTGTCAAGCACCGGCAGGCCGCGGTCGAGGATTCCCGGCTGATCCGCCTCGCGCCGCTCCCGCCCGGCGCGGGGTTCGGGGAATAGATCGGGCGCGGCCTGTGCGCGGTCCGGCCCGCGGGCAAGCGTCGTCGTCACTGCCGGACCTGACTAGGAGGCGGCCGGATTTACCTCGTTACAGCGGGTTCTTCTGC
Organism: Rhodoplanes sp.; assembly: GCA_036281135.1. Taxonomy (GTDB): domain Bacteria; phylum Pseudomonadota; class Alphaproteobacteria; order Rhizobiales; family Xanthobacteraceae; genus Rhodoplanes. The sequence goes on from DASUPI010000266.1 coordinate 3,923, forward strand.
TCCCATTCCTCCCGTGTGATCCACGCTTCGAGAATCTGCACGTGCTCGGCCTCCTCGTCGACGAACTCCTTCGCCATCGCTTTGATGGCGGGATCCTTCGACGTGCCGGCGACCATGTAATAGAAGTCGAACGCCCGCCGCTCCCCTTGCAGCGCGACCCGCAACGCATCCAGCCGGGAGAGCGACGGATCGGCGGCTCAGATATCGGCGCGCTCCGGCGTCGCCTGATCGGGCCAGGCATAATCGGCCGGAAGGTGTTTTGAGACGTCGATCGAGCCTGCCCGGCTCTGCGCCTCCGCGAGATGCATGCGGGAGAAACGCGCGAGCTGCGCGAACAGCTTCGCCACCGGCTGATTGCCGCATTTCTCCATCGACGCCGCCATCTCTTCGTAATGGATCGCCGCATCCTCCTCCGCCTTGACGGCATAACCGAGAAAGTCGTCGAGAGACGCAATCTCGAGGCTGCCGCCCTTGAAGACCTTGGCGGCCGGCGTCACGTGCGGCCGCTTGGCCGGCAGCGTCTGGTCGCCTTCGAAGGAGACGAGTATGTCCTCGTCGCGAATGAAACACTGGCACGCCAGCCGATAGCGCGGCGGCATGTCGTTGACTTCGGCGTCGTGGATTTCCTCGGGCGTGATCTTCCCAAGCTGCTTGAGGAGTTCCTTCTCCTTCTCCGTCAGCGAGATCCCGTATCTCTGGCCGTTTGGAGCAAGGTGTTTGACTTCGACGAGGCACGATCCGCACTCGCCGTCCTGGCAGTCGAACGGGATCGGGACTTGGTGGGCCTTGGCGACGGCCAGGATGGTTCCCCGGTCGCCCGCGACCGCGTAGACGGTCAGATCGCGCGCCATCACCGGGGATGAAAACGTCACATTGCTCATTGGCGTACTCCTGTCGTGGCGCTGAGTGACTCACGGATGCGCAGCCTGACCGGATCGCCAGCGAGGGCGCCTTGTCAGGCATGTATTCACCGCGGCGGCAGCACCCGTCGGTTCTGCTCGCGGTGATCGTTGATTAGAACTCAAGCAAGGTGCGGGCCAAGATCGCAGCAGGATCAACGCCGCTGGCCGCCAGCGCGCCAACTTTGCTCGCCTAAGCTCATTTTACTTTGTTTTAACGCATGATCTTATCCGAACCGTCGGCGCCGTTGGGGATCATCTCCGGCGCGTGATCGGCGCGAACGACATAAAATCGATGTGTCGGGAAGGCTCCGTCGGATTCCCGACAACAGAGGCCAGTCCTCATGGTGAGGAGCGTCGCGGAGCGACGCGGGAGGGGGCTTGGACCGCCGGGTCTGCGCCCGGCGGTGAC
>DASUPI010000267.1:0-2891 GCA_036281135.1 Rhodoplanes sp.
GGCGCTCGCCTTCGCGCTCATCCCCGCCGACGGGCGGCCGTCCCTCTACGCCGACCCGCGCAAGCTCGGCAATGACGTGCGTCACGCGCTGCACGAGCTTGCCGAGATCGCGCCGCCCGAGGCGTTCATGCGCGAGCTGGCCGCGCGCGCCGCGGCCGGCGCAACGGTGCGCCTCGATCACGCGACCGCGGCGCAGGCGATTTCGGTCGCCGTCGAGCAGGCGGGCGGCAAGGTCGTGCGCGGGCCCGATCCGATCGCGGCGATGAAGACCCTAAAGAACGCAACCGAGATCGCGGGCGCGCGCGCTGCGCATCGGCGCGACGGCGCGGCCCTGACCCGCTTCCTCGCCTGGCTCGACCGCGAGGCCCCGAGCGGCGCCCTGACCGAGATCGATGCGGTGGAGGCGCTGGAGAATTTCCGCAGCGCGTCCGACCTCTTGAAGGACATTTCCTTCCCCACCATCGCGGGGGCGGGACCGAACGGCGCGATCGTGCACTACCGGGTGACCCGCAAGAGCAACCGCCGGCTCGCGCCGGGCGAGCTTTTTCTGGTCGATTCCGGCGGGCAATACGAGGACGGCACGACCGACGTCACCCGCACGGTCGTGATCGGCACGCCGTCGGAGGAGATGTGCGAGCGCTTCACGCGCGTGCTCAAGGGCCATATCGCGATCGCCCACGCCGTCTTCCCGGAAGGGACGTCCGGCGCGCAGCTCGACAGTTTCGCACGCGCGTCCCTGTGGGCGGCGGGGCTGGACTTCGACCATGGCGCCGGGCACGGCGTCGGCAGCTATCTCTCGGTGCACGAGGGGCCGCCGCGCATCTCCAAGCTCGGGACGGTTAAGCTCCAACGCGGCATGATCCTGTCCAACGAGCCCGGCTACTACAAGGCGGGCGCTTACGGCATCCGCACCGAAAACCTCGTGCTCGTCAGGGAAGGTCCGGCGGTCGCCGGCGGCGAGAAGCCGCTCAATGCGTTCGAGACGCTCACGCTTGCGCCGATCGATCACCGGCTCGTCCAGCCCGCGCTGATGACGGCCGACGAGGTCGCCTGGCTCGACGCCTACCATGCGCGCGTGCGCGAGACGCTGTTGCCGCTCGTCGATGCCGACACACAGGCCTGGCTGCAAGAAGCGACGCGGCCGCTGTCGGACTTATGAGACAGTCACTCCGGGGCGCGCCGAAGGCGCGAGCCGGGAATCGCTGACGAAGCATCGTAACCACTCATCATACGCGGGCTTGACCCGCGTATCCATGCAGCGCTTCCGCTCGCGGAGATTCCTCATGGATTGCCGGGTCAAGCCAGGTCAAGCCCGGCAATGACGAATACAATTGGCCCGAGCCGAGTTACCCCCCGCCCTCCCCCACCAGGGCGAACCACTCGTCCTCGGTGAGCACCTTGACGCCCGCCTCGCGCGCTTTCGCAAGCTTCGATCCCGCGCCCGGCCCCGCCACCACATAGTCGGTCTTCTTCGACACCGAGCCCGCGACCTTGGCGCCGAGCCGCTCGGCCATCGCCTTCGCCTCCTCCCGCGTCATCTTTTCGAGCGCGCCGGTGAACACCACGGTCTTGCCGGCGACCGGCGAGGAGGTCGCGACCTTCTCAGCGTCGAGGATACGCACCTCGCCGGTCAGCCGCTCGACGATGCGGCGGTTGTGCGCCTCGCCGAAATAGGTCGAGAGGCTCTTGATCACCGCGTCGCCGATCTGGTCGAGCGCGTCCAACTCCGCGCGCGCATCGGCGTCGCCTTCGGCGAGCCGGACGCAGGCGTCATGAAACGCCTGCCACGTCCCGTAGGCGCGGGCGAGCGCGCGCGCGGTCGTGTCGCCGACATGGCGGATGCCGAGCGCATAGATGAAGCGTGCGAGCGCGATCTCGCGCCGCGCCGCGATCGCCGCGAACAGATTGCGCACGGATAGCTCGCCATAGCCCTCGTGCTCCTGCAGCCTGATCTGCCGGTTGCGCGCCTCGAGCGTGAAGATATCGGCGGGCTCGGCGAGCCAGCCCTGTTCGAAAAAGAACTGGATCTGCTTCTCGCCCAGCCCCTCGATGTCGAAGGCGCGGCGCGAGACGAAATGCTTGAGGTGCTCGATCTTCTGGTAGGGACAGGCGAACTCGCCGGAGCAGCGCGCCACCGCGCCCTCCTCGCCGCTCGCGGTCGTCTCGCGCACCACCGGCGTTTTCAGCGAGCACGGGCAGTGCTGGGGAAACGCGAACGGCTGCGCGCCCTTCGGCCGCTTCTCGTCGAGCACTCGCAGCACCTGCGGGATCACGTCGCCCGCGCGCTGGATTTCCACCGTGTCGCCCACCCGCACGTCGAGCCGCGCGATCTCGTCGGCATTGTGCAGGGTCGCGTTCTGCACCACGACGCCGCCGACGGTGACGGGCGCAAGCTTCGCAACCGGCGTGAGCGCGCCGGTGCGGCCGACCTGGATCTCGATCGCATTCACGACCGTGGTCGCCTTCTCGGCGGGAAACTTGTGCGCCAGCGCCCAACGCGGGTTGCGCGAGACGAAGCCGAGCCGGTCCTGCCAGTCGAGCCGGTCGACTTTGTAGACGACGCCGTCGATGTCGTAGCCGAGGCTCGCGCGCTTCTCCTCGATCTCGCGATAAGCGGCGAGCATCTCGTCGAGCGAGCGGCAGAGCCGCAGCAGCGGATTGATCGCAAAGCCCGCCGCGGCGAGCCAGCGCACCATGCCGAACTGGGTCGGCTCAGGCAGCGCGCTCATCTCGCCCCACGCATAGGCGAAGAACTTGAGCGGGCGGGACGCGGTGATCGCCGGGTCGAGCTGGCGTAGCGAACCCGCCGCCGAATTGCGCGGATTGGCGAATGCCTGCTTGCCCGCCGCCTGCTGGCGCGCATTGAGGTCGAAGAAGTCGGCGCGGCTCAT
>DASUPI010000268.1:0-10534 GCA_036281135.1 Rhodoplanes sp.
CACGTCCGCGCGCGGCAGATAGCAGGCAATCGTCAGCCCTGCCGGCAGCACCGTCGGCATGTCCTTCATGGAGTGCACGGCGAGGTCGATCTCGCCCGCCAGCAGTGCTTCCTCGATCTCCTTGGTGAAGAGGCCCTTGCCGCCGACCTCGGCGAGCGGCCGGTCCTGGATCGCGTCGCCCGAGGTGCGGATCACACACACGTCGATCGCCGCGGAGGCGAGGCCATGCGCCGCCGCGAGCCTTGCGCGCACTTGCTCCGCCTGAGCAAGGGCGAGCGGGCTGCCGCGCGTTCCGATCCGCAGCAATGGGGTGATCAAGGATTGCGCCATGCGACTTCGCAATGCTAGGCCGTCACTATAGTCGTTATATGGGCGCCTTGCGCCCTGGCAACGCAAATTGGGGGCGGAATCGAACCGCCGGAAGCGATGATCGTTCTCGGCATCGAGACCACCTGTGACGAGACGGCGGCGGCGGTCGTGGAACGCCGGCCGGATGGTCGCGCGCACATTCTCTCGAACATCGTGCTCTCGCAGATCGAAGCGCATGCCGCCTTCGGCGGGGTGGTGCCGGAGATAGCGGCGCGCGCCCATGTGGAGGTCCTCGATATCCTGATCGCCCAGGCAATGCGAGAGGCCAATCGGAATTTTGCAAATCTCGACGGGGTCGCCGCGGCCGCCGGGCCGGGGCTTATCGGCGGCCTCATTGTCGGCCTCACCACGGCGAAGGCGATCGCGCTCGTGCATGAAAAGCCGCTGATCGCCGTCAACCATCTCGAAGCGCATGCGCTGACCGCGCGGCTCACCCACGACACGCCGTTCCCGTATTGCCTGTTTCTCGCCTCCGGCGGGCACACGCAGATCGTCGCCGTGCTCGGGGTCGGCGATTATGTGCGGCTCGGCGCCACCCTCGACGATGCGATCGGCGAAGCGTTCGACAAGACCGCGAAAGTCCTCGGTCTCGGCTATCCGGGCGGCCCGGAGGTCGAGCGCTGCGCCACGCGCGGCGATCCGGCGCGTTTCGCGCTCCCGCGACCCATGGTCGGGCGCAGCGATGCCGATTTTTCTCTCTCGGGGCTCAAGACAGCGCTGCGGCTCGAAGCGGAGCGAATCGCGCCGATCTCGGAAAAAGACGTGTACGATCTCTGCGCCTCCTTCCAGCAGGCCGTCGCCGAGATGGTGATCGACCGCCTGTATGCCGGACTTCAGTTGTTCGAGAAGAAATTCGGGCCGCCGACCGCCCTCGTCGCCGCCGGCGGCGTCGCCGCCAATCAGGCGATCCGCGGCCTGCTCCACCATGTCGCGACGGAAGTGGGAACAGTGCTCGTGCTGCCCCCGCCCGAACTGTGCACGGACAATGGGGCGATGATCGCCTGGGCCGGCGCCGAACGGCTGGCGCACGGGCTGATCGACACGCTGGAGACCGGGCCGCACGCCCGCTGGCCGCTCAATCAGGTCCGCAAGCCGGACCGGCTTGCGGCGAACGCATCGCCCGCCTGATGCCCGGCGCCAAGATCAAGTTCGATCGCATCGCCGTGGCCGGTGCCGGCGCCTGGGGCTCCGCCCTCGCCGGCGTCGCCGCCCGCGCCGAGCGGGCGGTCACGCTGATCGCGCGCTCCGAGCAGGCCGCCGCCAACATCCGCGCCCACAGCGAGAGCTCGCGCCTGCCGGGGGTGAAGCTTGATCCCCGCATCGTGATTGCCGCCGGCGCGGCGGCGGCGGCCTCCGCCGATGCCGTGCTCCTGGTGGCGCCCGCGCAGGCGCTGCGCTTCCTCGCCGCTTCGCTTGCGCCGGCGATCCGCCCGGGCACGCCCGTCATCGCCTGCGCGAAGGGCATTGAGCGGGGCTCCCGCGCCTTTATGAGCGAGGTGATCGCCGCCTGCATTCCCGGGGCGGTTCCAGCGATCCTGTCCGGTCCGAGTTTCGCCACCGATGTGGCGCGCGGGCTGCCCACCGCGGTCACGCTCGCCGCCCGCGACGCCGAAATCGCCGAGGCGCTGGTGCGGGCGCTCGGCACGCACACCTTCCGCCCCTATCACTCGACCGATATGCGCGGCGTCGAGATCGGCGGCGCGGCCAAGAACGTGCTTGCGATCGCCGCCGGCATTGCGGCGGGACGCAGGCTCGGCGCGAGCGCGGCCGCGGCGCTCACCACGCGCGGCTTCGCCGAACTGATCCGGTTCGGCCGAGCTTTCGGCGCGCGGCCGGAGACGCTTACCGGATTGTCCGGCCTGGGCGACCTCATCCTCACCTGCTCGACTCCCCAGTCGCGCAATTTCTCATTCGGCATCGCCATCGGCGAGGGCATGTCGCCCGCGGAAGCCTCGCGCGAAAGGCTGGCGGAGGGGGCATTCACCGCCTCTGCCCTCGTCGAGATGGCGAAGGAAGCCGGCATCGACATGCCGATCGCAACCGCCGTCGACGCTGTGCTCGAAGGGCGGCTCAGCGTCGATGAGGCGATGGAGGCCCTGCTCGCGCGCCCGTTCAAGGCGGAGGATTAGCGATGGCGTATTGGTTGGTGAAGACCGAGCCGTCGGCCTGGTCGTGGGACGACCAGGTTAAAGCCGGCGCGAAGGGCGAGCCGTGGACCGGCGTGCGCAACCACACCGCCAAGCAGAACCTGGTGAAGATGGAAAAGGGCGACCGCGCCTTCTTCTATCACTCGGGCGAGGAGAAGAGCATCGTCGGCGTGGTCGAGGTGATCCGCGAGGCGTATCCCGACCCGACCGCCAGGCCGGGCGAGCCTTGGGTGGTGGTGGATCTGAAGGCGGTCGGGCCGCTGCGGCGCCCCGTGACGCTCGCCGACATCAAGGCCGAGCCGCGGCTCAAAGACATGGCGCTGGTGAAGCTCTCGCGCCTTTCGGTGCAGCCGGTCGCCGCTGCGGAATGGACGCTTGTCTCGAAGATGGCCGGGATGGGGTGAGCTTCCCCTCCGGTTTTGATCGTCCCCCCGGTGTTAATTGCGTCACGTCGTCATCACCGGGCCGGCGCGAAGCGCCGAGACCCGGTGATCCATCTTTTCAGGAGCACTTGAGGGCTACAAAATCCCGATCGCGCCGCGCGGCGATAAAGCCGCAGCAACCGTGCTCGCCTCAACATGGACCGCCGGGTCAAGCCCGGCGGTGACGAGAGGAAAATGGGGCGCGGACCTGCGCGAAGCGAAATCGCCTCAGTGCCCGAGCGCGTCCTTCAGCGTCTTCAGGTGATCGAGCCGTGCGGCGGCCCTGTTGCGATCCGCATCGGTCTTGGCGTCGGCAACATCCTCCTCGGCGTCCTTGATCGCCTGGTGGATCGTGTCGGGCTCGATCTCGTCGACCGGCACCACCTCCTGCGCAAGCACGGTCACCCCGCTCGCGCTCACCTCCGCGAAGCCGCCGCGTACGACGATCATCACCGGCGCGGTCTGATCGGAATGAATCGTCAGCACACCCGGGCGAATGGTCGCCACCATGGGCGCGTGCCCCGCGAGCACGCCGAAATCGCCCTCTTCCCCGGGCACATCCACCTGGGTGACCTCGCCGGAGAACATCAGCCGTTCCGGCGACACCAGCTCGAAATGGAAGGTGGTCATGTCGACGCCTCGGAGTCCGTATGGATTGCCGGGTCAAGCCCGGCAATGACGATGTAAGCTCCGGCCTATCGCTACGCCGCCTCGGCGGCGAGCCGCTTGCCCTTCTCGACCGCCGCCTCGATGGTGCCGACCATGTAGAAGGCGGCCTCGGGCAGGTGGTCGTACTTGCCTTCGCACAGACCCTTGAAGCCCTTGATCGTGTCCGCGAGTTCGACGAAGACGCCGGGGGTGCCGGTAAACACTTCTGCGACATGGAAGGGCTGCGACAGAAAGCGCTCGATCTTGCGCGCGCGCGCGACGGCGACCTTGTCCTCTTCCGATAGTTCGTCCATGCCGAGGATCGCGATGATGTCCTGCAGCGCCTTATAGCGCTGGAGGATCTGCTGAACCGTGCGCGCGACCGTGTAATGCTCTTCGCCGACGACGCGCGGATCGAGCATGCGTGAGGTCGAGTCGAGCGGGTCGACCGCCGGATAGATGCCCTTCTCGGCAATCGAGCGCGACAGCACCGTGGTCGCGTCGAGATGGGCGAAGGAGGTCGCGGGCGCCGGGTCGGTCAAGTCGTCGGCCGGCACATAGATCGCCTGCACCGAGGTGATCGAGCCCTTGTTGGTCGTGGTGATGCGCTCCTGCAGCGCGCCCATGTCGGTCGCAAGCGTGGGCTGATAGCCGACCGCCGAGGGGATGCGCCCGAGCAGCGCGGAGACTTCCGAGCCCGCTTGCGTGAAGCGGAAGATGTTGTCGACGAAGAACAGCACGTCCTGGCCCTGATCGCGGAAATATTCGGCGACGGTGAGGCCGGAAAGACCGACGCGGGCGCGCGCACCGGGCGGCTCGTTCATCTGCCCGAACACGAGCGCGCATTTCGAGCCGGAGGTGTCGCCATTGTTCTTCTTCGGGTCCTTGTTCACGCCCGACTCGATGAACTCGTGATAGAGGTCGTTGCCCTCGCGCGTGCGCTCGCCGACGCCGGCGAACACCGAAAAGCCGCCATGCGCCTTGGCGATGTTGTTGATCAGCTCCTGGATGATCACGGTCTTGCCGACGCCGGCGCCGCCGAACAGGCCGACCTTGCCGCCCTTGGCGTAGGGCGCGAGCAGGTCGACGACCTTGATGCCGGTGGTGAGGATGTCCGCCTCGGTCGACTGGTCGGTATAGAGCGGCGCGTCCGCGTGGATCGGGCGCGTCTCCGTATGCGGGACGGGGCCGGCCTCATCGACCGGGTCGCCGACGACATTGATGATGCGCCCGAGCGTGCCCTCGCCGACCGGCACCGCGATCGGCAGGCCGGTGTCGACGACCTCCTGTCCGCGCACGAGGCCTTCGGTCGTGTCCATGGCGACGGTGCGGACGGTCGATTCGCCGAGATGCTGGGCAACCTCGAGCACCAGGCGCTGACCCTGGTTCTGCGTCTGGAGCGCGTTCAGGATCGCCGGCAGTTGCTCCCCGAATTGCACGTCGACCACCGCGCCGATCACCTGCGTGACGCGTCCGACCAGTTTACCATTGGCATCCATTGAGGGCTCCTTGAAATTCCTTCCGGGCTATATGACGGACAGCGTGACCGGCACGTTGCCCCGGGTCGCCCGCGAATAGGGGCAGATCGTGTGGGCGTCCTCGACGAGGGCCTGCACCTTGGCCTTGTCGACGCCCGGGAGAGAGACCTTGAGCTCGGCCTTCAAGGCGAAGCTCGTCGCATCCTTCTCGAGGGTGACGGCGCAGGTCACCTTCGCCGCGCTCGCATCCACCCCGTGCTTCTTCGACAAAGCAAGGAGGGCCTGTCCAAAGCAGGACGACCAGCCGAGCGCAAACAGCTGCTCCGGATTGTGCCCGTCGCCCGAGCCGCCCAAGTCCTTCGGCAGCGCCATCGCGAGCGCAAGTCCGCCATGTTCCAGAACGGCGCGCCCGTCGCGCCCGCCCTTCGTCGTCGCCGTCGTCATGTAGGCCATGGGGGTCTCCTGTTAGCCCCTCCGTGCGCCGCTCAAGTCGAACTCTTTTTATAACGCCTCGGCGCCGGAGATGATCTCGATCAGTTCCTTGGTGATCATCGCCTGGCGGGTGCGGTTGTAGGTGAGCGTCTGTTTGCGGATCATCTCGCCGGCATTGCGGGTCGCGTTGTCCATCGCCGACATCTGCGCGCCATAGAACGAGGCGGCGTTCTCCAAGAGCGCGCGGAACAGCTGAACCGAGATGTTGAGCGGCAGCAGCTCGGCAAGGATGTGGTCCTCTTCCGGCTCGTATTCATAGACCGGGCCGCCCGGCTCGGCGGCCATTCCGGGAAACACCGCCGGGATGAGCTGCTGGGCCGTCGGAATCTGAGCGATCACGGATTTGAACCGAGAGAAGAAGACCGTGCATACGTCGAACCCGCCCTGCTCGTAGAGCGCGATGACCTTCTTGGCGATGGCGTCGGCGTGCTCGAAACGGATCTGGCGCACCGCGCGCAGGTCGATCGCCTCGATAATGTGCGCCTCGAAGTTCCGCCTGAGCTGGTCAAGGCCCTTGCGCCCGACGCAGATGATTTTGACCGTCTTGCCGTCGGCCAGCAACGCATTGGCCTTGTCGCGCGCGAGGCGAACGATCGCCGAATTGAACGCCCCGCACAGGCCGCGCTCGCCGGTGCACACGACGAGGAGCTGCACCTGGGTCGAGTTGGTGCCGCGCAAGAGCGGCGGCGCTTCAGGATTGTCCTGCATCGAGCCGGCGATATTGCCGAGCACCCTCTGCATGCGCTCGGCATAGGGCCGCGCCGCTTCGGCCGCCACCTGGGCGCGTCGAAGCTTGGAGGCCGCGACCATCTGCATGGCCTTGGTGATCTTCTGCGTCGCCTTGGTGGAGGCGATGCGGTTGCGCAGGTCCTTCAGGCTGGCCATTCTGTTTTCTCTATGCCTGTCCCGGCTCTTTGTTCGTCATGCTCGGCCTTGTGCCGCGCATCCACGTCCTTTTTCCCCTCGCCTCAGAACGTGGATGGCCGGGTCGCCCGGCCATGACGGCGAGAATCACGCGAATGTCTTGGCGTAATCGTCGAGCGCGTCCTTGAGCTTGGCGGCGGTGGCGTCGTCGAGATCGCGCGAAGTGCGAATGGCGTCGAGGATGTCCATGCGCTTGGTGCGCATCAGCGAGAGCAGCCCCTCCTCGAAGGGGCGCACGCTCGAAACCGGCAGCGGATCGAGATAGCCGTTCACGCCGGCATAGATGACGACGACCTGCTCCTCCATCTTCAGCGGCGAGAATTGCGGCTGCTTGAGGAGTTCGGTCAGGCGCGCCCCGCGATTGAGCAGGCGCTGGGTGGTGGCGTCGAGGTCGGAGCCGAACTGGGCGAAGGCGGCCATTTCGCGATACTGCGCGAGTTCGCCCTTGATGCGGCCGGCGACCTTCTTCATCGCCTTGGTCTGCGCCGCCGAGCCCACGCGCGACACCGAGATGCCGACGTTCAAGGCCGGGCGGATGCCCTGGTAGAACAGGTCCGTCTCGAGGAAGATCTGCCCGTCGGTGATCGAAATGACATTGGTCGGGATATAGGCCGAGACGTCGTTGGCCTGCGTCTCGATGACCGGCAGCGCGGTCAGCGAGCCCGAGCCGTAGTCCTCGTTCATCTTCGCCGCGCGCTCGAGCAGCCGCGAGTGCAGATAGAACACGTCGCCCGGATAGGCCTCGCGACCGGGCGGCCGGCGCAGCAGCAGCGACATCTGGCGATAGGAGACCGCCTGTTTCGACAGATCGTCGTAGAAGATGACCGCGTGCATGCCGTTGTCGCGGAAATACTCGCCCATGGTGCAGCCGGTGAACGGGGCGAGGAACTGCATCGGGGCGGGATCGGACGCGGTCGCGGCGACCACGATCGAATAATCGAGCGCCCCGTTCTCCTCCAGCGCCTTGACGAACTGGGCGACCGTCGAGCGCTTCTGCCCGACCGCAACATAGACGCAGTAGAGCTTGATCTTCTCGTCGCCGGTCGCGTTGAGCGGCTTCTGGTTGAGAATGGTGTCGAGAATGATGGCGGTCTTGCCGGTCTGGCGGTCGCCGATGATCAGTTCGCGCTGGCCCCGGCCGATCGGGATCAGCGCGTCGATCGCCTTCAGGCCGGTCGCCATCGGCTCGTGCACCGAGCGGCGGGGAATGATGCCGGGCGCCTTCACGTCCACGCGGCGGCGTTCGGCCGCCACGATCGGCCCTTTGCCGTCGATCGGATTGCCGAGCGCGTCGACCACGCGGCCGAGCAGGCCTTTGCCTACCGGCGCGTCGACGATGGAGCGGGTGCGCTTGACGGTCTGGCCTTCCTTGATCTCGCGGTCATTGCCGAAGATCACGATGCCGACATTGTCGATTTCGAGGTTCAGCGCCATGCCGCGCACGCCGTTCTCGAACTCGACCATCTCGCCGGCCTGGACATTGTCCAGCCCGTACACGCGGGCGATGCCGTCGCCGACCGAGAGAACCTGGCCGACCTCGGAGACCTCGGCCTCCTGGCCGAAATTCTGGATCTGCTCCTTGAGGATCGAGGAGATTTCTGCGGCGCGGATATCCATCAGCCGACCTCTTTCATCGCGTGCTTGAGTGCATTGAGCCGGGTGCGCAGCGAGCTGTCGACCATGCGGCTGCCGAGCTTGACCACGAGCCCACCGATGATCGCCGGGTCGACCCGCACGTCAACCTGCACGTCCTTGCCGGTAACCGCGTCGAGCGCCGCCTTGATATCGGCCAGGCGCGAGGGGCTGAGGTTGTCGGCCACCGTGACCTCCGCCGTGACCTCGCCCTTGTGGCGCGCCACCAGCGTGCGGAAGGCCTTGATCATGCCGCCCACGGCGAACAGCCGCCGGTTCGACGCGACCATCTTGAGAAACTTCGCGGCAAGCCCGCCGATCCCGGCTGGCTCGAGCACCGCGGCGAGGGCGCGCGTCTGCTCCTCGGCGCTGAACACCGGACTGCGCACGAGGCGCATCAGATCGGGGCTCTCCCCCATCAGACCATCGAAGCGGTCGATATCGCTCTTCACCGCATCGATGGCATTGCCTTCCAGCGCCAGTTCGAACAGGGCGGTCGCATAACGGCCCGCCATTCCCGATACGGTCGGATCTGGTCCTGCCACGGCGCTCTCTTTCGGCTTGCGATGACCAGGTCCGGCGCGTTGAGGAATCGCGCGTAAGTCCTGGCACAAGCGGGACTTAGAGTATGGGAGCGTTGCGGAGCGGCGGGCGCTCCGAGAAATCGCGCGTGTGCTAACACAGCGCCGGGGGAGGTGCAATATGGCGCGCGGTCGAGTCGCGTAATAACCGCGCCCACTACTGACCTTTCAGGCGCGGACGCACCAGCATCGGCCCGTAAACCCCGCAGAAGCCCCAGAATGAGGCGAGCCAGGCGATCGCCGCCGCCCACAACAGGGGCTGGCTGAAGGAAGGCACGAGCGCGGCGAGGATGCGCAGCACGGCCGCAAGGATGACGGCGGCATAGAGGACTTGGGTCGAGGGCGGGGCCTCGAGCGCCCGTCCCGCATGGCCGCGGGTCGCGCGCGTCATCACTGCGAGCGTCATCGTGCCGACCGCGCCCGCCGACCACGCATGCACGCCGGCGCTCGGCGGTGCCTGCGCGCCCAGCGCAGCGGCGCCGAGCAGCAGAAACCCGACCGGGATGAAAGCATAGGCAAGGTGCAGGATCAGGACCAAAGGATCGCGCAGCGTCCGGTCCCCCGCCCACCGGGCGAGCCGCGCCGCATGCAGCAAGCCCGCGCCGATCAGTGCGAGGCCCGTGCCGAGCGCGTCGGGGAAGACGGTCCAGGCTGCGAGCGTAACCGCGCCGGCGGCGATCGACAGCGCATCGAACCGGTCGAACGGCCCCGGCAGGCGTCCGGGGTTTTCGCGCGCGAGCCAATTGCGGGTGAAGCTCGGAACGATCCGGCCGCCGACCAGCATCACCAGCAGGATGACGGCGGAAAGGCCGAGCCGCTGGGAGAAAAGCGCCACCCCCCAGACGTGAGCCTCGACATGGAACGTGACATTGGCGAGCGCGAAGGCCGCCACGATGGCGAGAACCCGAAGATTGCGCCAGTTCTCCCCCGCCACGATCTCGCGCCCGGCGGCGGCGAGAACGAGCACCAGGAATGCCGCGTCGATGAGAGCGGCGACCCACCAGCCGATCACGCCGGAATAGACGACCGCAAGGCGGCCCGCCGCCCACACCAGCACCAGGACGAGCAAAGGCATGCCGTTGAGCGGGAGCCTCCCGGTCCAGTTCGGGATGGCCGTCAAAAGAAAACCGGTCACGATCGCGGCCACATAGCCGTAAAGCATCTCGTGGACGTGCCAGTCCGGCGCGGAGAAACTCGTGTCGAGCCCGAACCGTCCCTCGAACATCGGCAGCCAGATGAGCAGCGCGAGGCCGGCATAGAAGGCGCCGAACAGGAAAAACGGGCGGAAGCCGTAGCTCAGGATCGCCGGTCCGGCGAAGCTGCGCAGTCTCGGAATTGGCACGATCGCTCCTTCAAACCGTAGCGCCCCGGCCTCGCTAACAGACCGGCGCGGTCGGGCGGGGCATTGTTCGACTGTCGGCTCGGCGGCGGCAGGTCGCCTTGACCAACGACAAGCGTCGGTTCCGCGAGCGTCGCGCTCCGTGGATTTTGGACGGAGGCGCCCGGAGGCCAGCTCGCCTATTCAGTCGAAGAAGATAGTATATCTGGCTGTTTTAATTAATTCTTTTTTACATAACGCAGCCGCTAAGCCTGTTTAGCATCAACAATGCAACAACATTTAACACTAGTTGATTGCGCATCGCAATATGGCCTGATTTCTGTCTGAAAAACGCGCACCTTTCCGATCACTTCGCCGTTATCAAAAATAACAGCGAGGTAAGAAACAGTATGTACAGCATAAAGTACATCAAGGCATACGCCGCGTCATCACTTGTAGTTTTTTCTACTTTTTTGTTCGCCGCTCAAGCGGGGGCACAATCAGGAATTGCTTCTGTATACTC
>DASUPI010000269.1:0-7520 GCA_036281135.1 Rhodoplanes sp.
TCACGCTCGCCGAATCGAAGCGCGCCGATCATCAGCATGCGGCGCGCGAACTCGTGCAGGACCTGCTCCCGCAGACCGGCCACGCGGTCCGCGTCGGCATCACCGGGGCGCCCGGCGTCGGCAAGTCGACCTCGATCGACATGCTCGGCGCCTACCTCACCGGGGCCGGACACAAAGTGGCGGTGCTGGCGGTCGATCCGTCTTCGGCGCGCACCGGCGGCTCCATTCTGGGCGACAAGACCCGCATGGCGCGGCTCGCCGTCGACGCCAACGCCTTCATCCGCCCTTCGCCCGCCGCGGGAACGCTCGGCGGCGTCGCGGCGAAGACGCGCGAGACCATGCTGATCTGCGAAGCGGCGGGCTACGACGTGATCCTGGTCGAGACCGTCGGCATCGGCCAGTCGGAGACGGCGGTCGCCGACATGACCGACTTTTTTCTCGCGCTGATGCTTCCCGGCGCAGGCGACGAGTTGCAGGGCATCAAGAAGGGCCTGGTCGAGTTGGCCGACATGATCGCGGTCAACAAGGCGGACGGCGATAATGTCGTGCGGGCGCGCACGGCCGCCGCGGAATACCGAGCGGCGCTGCATATCCTGAGCCCGCGCTCGCCCAACTGGCAGGTGCCGGTCGTCACCTATTCGGCCATGACCGGGGACGGCATCCCCGACTTGTGGGCGAAGGTGCTGGAGCATCGCGAGAAACTCTCGAAGAGCGGCGAGTTCTCCGCCCGCCGGCGCGACCAGCAGGTGAAGTGGATGTGGGCGATTCTCGAGGATCGCTGGCGCGGGCGCATCGCCTCCGACCCGAAGTTGAGGGCAAAGCTCCCGCAGATCGAGAAGGCGGTCGCCGAGGGAAGGCTGTCGCCCGCGCTCGCCGTCGACGACATCCTGGCCACGCTCGGCTGGTGATGGCTGCAATCCTCGTGACCGGGTTCGGCCGCTTCCCCGGCGCGCCGATCAACCCGACGATCGCCCTGATCGCCGCGCTGAAGCGCCGCCGCCGCCCCGCGCTGGCAACCGTTCGCATCGCGAAGCATGTCTTCGCCACCCGCTATGCGGCGGTCGACCGCGACTTGCCGGCGCTGATCGCACGCGAAACACCCGACGCGATCGTGCTGTTCGGAGTCGCGACCAAAGCTAAATGCCTGCGCATCGAGCTGGTGGCCCGCAACCGCGCCTCAATGCTGTTTCCGGACGCGGGCGGAGCAAAGCCGAGCGTTGCTACGATCGCACCCGGCGCGCCGCCTCGGCAGAATGGCCGGTTCTGCGTGAGCCGCCTCCTCGCCGCCGCCCGTTCAACGGGAATGCGCGCCGCGGTCTCGCGCAATGCCGGGGCCTATCTCTGCAACTATGCCTATTGGCGGGCGCTGGAAGCCGCCGCGCGACCCGGCGGCCCGCGCCTGGTCGTACTCGCACACATCCCGCCACTAGCCATAAAGGCGCTGCCGCGGCGAACCGGAGAGCAGCAGCAAGCACGACAACGTATGCACTCGCTCGCCAATCTCACGCGCACAGCCGAGGCGATCCTGATTGCCGTGCGGGCCGAGCCTTTGCCCTCTCCCACAAGGGGAGAGGGAAAAAGCCCTTGCTGATAACATGTGAGTCGAGCACTTGTGCAGCTTCGCGCAGAGTCGCGAAGGCTCACGCATCCATCAGCGCCTTGGCCGGCTGCAGCGCGCCGATCGCGGTCCGGTGCCAGTTGCGCAGGACGGGCCGCGCAAAGCGTTCGAGCTCGGCCCTGCTTTCGTCGCCACGCGGCAGAAAGCGGGCGAGCAGCGCGGCCATCGCCGCTTCGGCGGCGCGCCTTGCGCCGTCGTCGATCTTGAGCGCGAGCCCAAGTCCCTGCTCGGGAAGCGCCGCGCACAAGACGCCTTCCGCCCCGGTCTTCACGAAGACCCGTTCGCGCAAGCTCGTCATCACCTCGGTGCAGAATCGCCCGGTGCCGGCGATGTGCCACGGATAGGCCGCACACGCCGTGCGCAGCCGCCGCGCCGCTGCAGCCCGCGCGGGCGCCAGCCCCCGCCCCGTTCCGAACCGCGCAAAGGCAAGCGCCAGCCGGTCGAGCGACATGGCGAAGGTCGGAACCGAGCAGCCGTCGATACCGATATGCTTGTCCGAAATGGCCGCGCCGCCGAGTTGCTCCAGCACGGACTTCACCGCCTGCTGCACCGGGTGCTGGGCATCGACATAGGTCGCAGGCTCGAATCCCATGGCGCAGGCCGCGCACAGAAAGCCCGCATGCTTGCCCGAGCAGTTGTTGTGGAGCGCCGTCGCCGCTCCGCCGCTGCGGGCGAGCGCCAGCGCCGCCGGCCGGTGCAGCGGCCAATGCGTCCCGCACATCAGCGAGCCTTGATCGAGACCGGCGCGCGCGAGCACGCTGGCGACGCCCGCCACGTGATCGGGCTCTCCGCCATGCGAGGCGCAGGCGAGCGCGAGCTCCTCGTCGCGCAAGCCGAAGCGCTCGACCCCGCCCGCCTCGACCAGCACGAGCGCCTGCAAGGCCTTGATCGCCGAGCGCGGATAGATCGGCTGCTCGACATCGCCGAGCGCGAGCACGCGCCCGCCGTTCGCGTCGACGACGGCGACCGCGCCGCGGTGCCGGCTTTCGACGAGGGCGCCGCGCAGCGCCTCGATCAGAACGGGATTATCCATTGGTCCGCGAGGAACTCAGCAGGAGGATGAAACGACGGCGGCGCAGCGCGCTTGCCGCCGGTCAGGGAGGACCTATTTATACTGTCGCCGTGATGCCGCAACCATCTCAATCAACCGCACGCCTGCGCCGCACTGTCGTGATCCTATCCATCATTGCGCTGTTTCTGCTGCCGGTCGCGGCGCAAGCGGCTCTTTACGCCATGTCCGGCGGTCCGCGCAGCTGGCGCGACGCCGACTGGTCGAGCATCGGGCGCCTGCCGCCGGCAAGAGCCCATCCCGAGGCGCGCGTCCTCGTTCTGTCCGGGCGCACCGGCGGCTGGAAGGGGATCGTCTCGGTCCACAGCTGGATCGTGATGAAGCCGAAGGACGCGCCCGCCTGGACGCGCTACGACGTGGTCGGCTGGGGCAATCCGATGCGCCTCAACGGCTGGGCGCCGGACGGGCGCTGGTACGGGAACAAACCGACCGTCGTGGCCGACCTGTCCGGGGAAGACGCCGAGCGGCTGATCCCGCGCCTTGCGGCGGCGATCCGCGGCTACCAGTACCGCAATGCCGGCGACTACCGCATCTGGCCGGGCCCCAACAGCAACACCTTCGTCGCGACGGTGCTGCGCGCCGTGCCCGAGCTCGGCGCGATTCTGCCGCCCAATGCGATCGGACGCGATTTCCGTCCCGCGCCCTTTGTCGGCGCGAGCGACAGCGGCACCGGCTTCGAGGCCAATCTGTGGGGCGTGCTCGGCGTCAAGCTCGGCTGGGTCGAGGGCGTCGAGGTCAATCTGCTCGGCCTTGTCGCTGGCGTTGACGTCCGCCGGCCGGCGCTAAAGCTGCCGGGCTTCGGCCGAATCGGGATCGACGGTCTCTTGCCGGCGCCCGCGGTGGCCGGCGGACTTTAGGCGGCGCAGTCACGGCGATTTGCGCCCAAATGCCGCATGGGGCGTAACAACCTCTGAGTATTGTGCGAAAGCTCGACCGAACGAAAGGCCGAACGGCAGGACGCATGCGAGACACCTGGCCGCTGCTCGAACCAATCCCGTTTCCGGCGATCCGCCGGCGCAGCGTGACCACGCTGCAGGTCAATCTCGGCTATCGCTGCAACCAGTCCTGCGTCCATTGCCACGTGAATGCCGGGCCGAACCGCACCGAGGAGATGGCGGGCGAGACGATCGACCTCGTCCTCGACGTGCTCGCGCGGCGGCGCATCGCGACGCTCGACATCACCGGCGGCGCGCCCGAGCTCAATCCGCATTTCCGACGGCTCGTGCATGCGGCGCGCGAGCTCGGCGTCAAGGTGATCGACCGGTGCAATCTGACCATCCTCGAAACGCGCGAGCAGCCGGACCTCGCCCGGTTTCTCGCCGGCGAACAGGTCGAGATCACCGCCTCGCTGCCCTGCTATCTCGAAACCAATGTCGACCGGCAGCGCGGCAGGGGCGTGTTCGAGGTCTCCGTCCGCGCCTTGCAGCGGCTGAACGCGCTCGGCTATGGACGCGACGGCAGCGGCCTCGTCCTCAATCTCGTCTACAATCCGCAGGGCCCGAGCCTGCCGCCGCCGCAGGCCGTTCTTGAGGCCGATTATCGACGCGTTCTCGGCGAAAGCTACGGCGTGCGGTTCAACAACCTGTTCACGCTCGCCAACATGCCTATTCAACGGTTCGGGGCGAGCCTGATCGGCAAGGGCGAGTTCGATCGCTATGTCGCGCTCCTCAGGAACGCGCACCACGACGACAATCTGGCGACCGTGATGTGCCGCGACCTCGTCTCGGTCGATTGGCAGGGCTATCTCTACGATTGCGACTTCAACCAGATGCTCGACCTTCCGCTCGCCGCGCGCGGGCATGACGGAAGGCGGACGCATCTCTCGGCCATGCTCGACGAGAGTTTCGCCAGCCATCCGATTCGCGTCGCCGGACACTGTTTCGGATGCACCGCCGGCCAGGGATCGAGCTGCGGCGGCGCGCTGAAGGACGCCGCCGAGTGAGGCTCTCGATCATCATTCCCGTTCTCGATGAGGAAGCGGAGATCGCACACGTGCTGGCCGCACTCGCGCCGCTGCGGTCGCGTGGCGTCGAGACGATCGTCGTGGACGGCGGAAGTCGCGATCGCACCGTGGCGCTCGCCGCTCCGCTTGCCGATCGCGTGATCACCGCGCCACGCGGGCGCGCGGTGCAAATGAATACCGGCGCGGTTGCGGCGACGGGCGACGTTCTGCTGTTTCTCCATGCGGACACGCGGCTGCCGGCGGAGGCCGATCGGCTGGTTCTGGACGGACTTGCGCGCAGCGGACGCCAATGGGGCCGCTTCGATGTGCGCATTTCCGGCCGGCATCCTTTGCTTCGGGTCGTGGCCGCGCTGATGAACATCCGCTCGCGCTTGACCGGGATCGCCACCGGCGATCAGGCGATGTTCGTCAGGCGCGACCTGTTCGAACGGGTCGGCGGCTTTCCCGCCATCCCGCTGATGGAGGATGTCGCATTCTCCCGCGCAGCAAAACGCGTGGGAGAGCCGCTGTGCCTTTCCCCGCGCGCGATCACCTCCGGCCGGCGCTGGGAACAGCGCGGCGTCATGCGCACCATCCTTTTGATGTGGCGGCTCCGCCTCGCCTATTCGCTCGGCGCGGCGCCTGCCCGGCTTGCCCACCTTTACGGATATGCAGCGCCGCCGTCCTGAACCGGTTGCCGTCGCAATTCTTGCCAAGGCGCCGATCGCCGGGTTGGCCAAGACCCGGCTGATCCCTGTGCTCGGCGCGGAAGGCGCGGCCGCGCTGCAGGCGCGCCTGATCGCCCGTGCGGTCGCGACGGCGGCCGCAGCAGACATCGGGCCAATCACATTGTGGGCCGCGCCCGAGGAGCGCCATGTCGTCTTTCAATCGGCGAAGACGCGCCACGGCGTCGCGATCGCCCGCCAACCCGAGGGAGACCTCGGCCATCGCATGCTTACGGCGCTACTTGCGGCGCACGGCCCCGCGCTCGTGATCGGCAGCGATTGTCCGGCGCTGACGCCGGAGCACTTGCGAAGTTGCGCGGAGGCGCTGCGCGACGGCATCGATGCAGCGGTCATTCCCGCCGAAGACGGCGGCTATGTGCTGATCGGAACGCGACGTCCAGACTCGCATCTGTTCGCCGACATGCCTTGGGGAACGCCGCTGGTAATGGGGGAGACACGCTCCCGTCTCGCTCGGCTTTCACTCGCCTGGCGCGAGCCCGCCCGCCTCTGGGACATCGATCGGCCTGAAGATCTCGCGCGGCTTGCCGAGATCGACCTCGCATGAGGCAAGTAACGTAAGTAATGTCCCCAAGCCGCTAGGCCCTATTCTCCGCGCAATACTTGGTAAACATCACGACCGAGGCGCGCTGCGGCTCGCATTTTTTTACCATCGCGCGGACTCCGGAAACTGATTGGGGTCGGGGGTTGACGTGAGCGTCGTTATGATCAGGTGTCCCTATCGCGGGCAGGCCGTTTCCACCGGAATCGAAATCGACGAAACGACCTTCCTGCGCCTGCCCGATACGCTCATTCTCTCCCGCTGTCCGCTGTGCGGATTGGAGCATGTCTGGTGGAAACACGAGGCTTGGCTCGAGCCGACCCGCTACGACAACAACCAGCACATGGGTTGATGCGCCGCCGCTTGTTCGAAGGTCTCGCGCTCGGCTCCCGCGAGCACTTACCGATCCGCTAAGAATCCCCGGTTATGAGCGGCGGCTCGGACCCGTCTGCCGACCATCGCCTGCTCTGTCGCGCTCCATCAATCGACTCCATGCACCGCTTCGCGCAGGTGATCGAGAAATCCCGCTTCCGTGTAATAGAGCCGCCAGCGGCCGCTCTCATAAAGGTCGACAAGGTGCGCCTTGCGCCGCTGCGCAAGCACCCGCCATTTCCGGATCATCTCGACCGTAAAGGCGGACGGCATCTGGTCAGGCATCGTCCCCCCGGAGAATCTTACTGTTCTCTGACGGTGCTGGAACGCGGATGCGATGCGTACGCCATAAACGACCCTCTACGGGCTTGCCGTAACAAATACGACTTCAGCGTGCAACAATGTTTTTAGAGTCTGTCCTGAAACATTTGCGGGATTACATAGTTTTCGGAGCATGAGGCGGATGGAGGCGAGGCGCAGGAAGGCGAGCGCTTTGCGATTGAGGCATTCCCAATCCTTGGCGAGCCTTCGGCAGCGGTTGAGCCAGGCGAGCGTACGCTCGACGATCCAGCGCTTGGTTAGTACGACGAACCCTTTTGCCTGATCGGAGCGCTTGACGATCTCGGTTTTGAGATAGGGCAGAATCTTTTTCTGCGCCTTTCGGAAAGTTGGCCCCTGATAGCCTGCGTCGGCGAACAGCTTCGTCAAAAACGGATATAGGCCGAACAGCGTGGACAGCAACAGAACGCCGCCATCGCGGTCCTGGATGTCGGCGGAGTGAACGATCGCGTGCAGCAAGAGGCCGAGCGTGTCTACCAACACGTGGCGCTTCTTGCCCTTGATCTTCTTTCCCGCATCATAGCCATGCGGATTGATCCAGGCCCCCCTTTTTCCGCGCTCTTCACGCTCTGGCTGTCGATGATGGCGGCGGTCGGACTGGCCTCGCGTTCGTCCTGTTCCCGGCACTTCTCATACAGCGCATGATGAAGGCGATCGAGCGTGACATCCCAGCTCCACAGGTCGAGATAGCTGAATAGCGTCGAGCGCGGCGGCAAGTCCTTGGGAACCGCGCGCCACTGGCAGCCGGTGCTCAACACATACATGATGCCGTTCACCACCTCCCGCACGTTGACATGACGCCGGTTGCCCCCGCGCTTGGCCGGCGGAATCAACCGCTCAACCAGCGTCCACTCCGCGTCAGTCAAATCGCTCGGGTAGCGCAACCGGCTGCGGTC
>DASUPI010000270.1:0-2172 GCA_036281135.1 Rhodoplanes sp.
CCGAAGTCGCTCGAAGAGGCCGGATGCACCGGCTCGCCCGACGCCTGCACCCAAAAGCGCTCGCCGACCGCGCCGAGGAACTCGTCCGGCGAGCGGCCGTTCAGGTCGCGGATCACGCGGTTGTAGTCGAGGATGGTCATCTCGTGATGGGGAAACAGCACCGCGAGGAAATAGCTGTAGGCGCAGGCAGGATCATCGCCGCGCGCGTGGGCGACGCGGGCGGCGGCGGCCGAGCGGTGGTGCCCGTCGGCGATATAGAGCGCAGGCAGCGCGTCGGCGATGCGGGTGAACTGGCCGACGGCCTCGTTGTCGTCGATCACCCAGAGCTGGTGGCGCACGCCGTCCTCCGCCGCGACATCCACCTCCGGCTCGGCCTCGGTCACGCTGGCGAGCATGGAGTCGAGTTTGGTTTCGGTGGGATAGGCGAGCATCACCGGCCCTGTCTGGGCGTTGACCGCCTCGATCTGGCGGACGCGGTCGTCCTCTTTGACCGGCGTGGTGAACTCGTGTTTGCGGATGCGATGGGATTCGTAAGCGGCGATCGAGGCGACCGCGGCGAGGCCGGTATAAGCGCGGTCGCGCCAGGTGAGCCGGTAGACATAATAGCAGGGCTCGGCGTCGCGGATGAGGACGCCTTCCGCGCGCATCCGTGCGAGGTTTTCCGCAGCCTTGGCATAGACCGCGGGGTCATGCGGATCGACGCTTTCGTCGAGGTCGATCTCGGGCTTCGAAATGTGGAGAAAGCTCCACGGCTTGCCGGCCGCGTGGGCGCGCGCTTCGGCGCTCGTCAGCACGTCGTAGGGCGGCGCCAAGACCTCGCCGGCGCGTCCTGCAGCGGGACGCAGGGCGCGAAAGGGCTTGATGAGGGTCAACGGTCTCTCCGCAGGGCGGATGAATCGAGGGCTTGGTGTAGACTACGCCGAATAAGAATGCACGTTTGACGGAGCACCGCGGGATGATCCCCCTGATTGCGCTCACCGGGGCGACCGGCTTCATCGGCCAGCACCTCTTGCGGGAATTGCCGAAGCGCGGCTACCGCATTCGCGCGCTGCTGCGGCGGCCGACCGACCTTCCGATTCCCGCGGCGAGCGCGGTAATCGGCGACATCGTCCGGCCGCAGAACATGGCGGCGGCGCTGGAGGGCGTCGACGCCGTCATTCACTCGGCGGGGATCGCGCATGCCATGTCCGGCGCGCCGGCGGACGACTACCGCGTGCTCAACACCGAGGCGACCATCAATCTCGCGCGCTCGGCGCGCCGCGCCGGCGTGCGCCGGTTCGTGTTCCTGTCCTCCATCCGCGCACAGAGCGGGCCGGTCGCCCACGCCGTTCTGACGGAAGATGACGAGGCGAAGCCGACCAACGATTACGGCCGGTCAAAACTCGCGGCGGAGGAGGGGCTCGCGCAGCTCGACCTCGACTGGGTCGCGCTGCGGCCGGTGCTGGTCTATGGGCCGGGCGTGAAGGGCAATATGGCGGGTCTGCTCCGGCTTGCGCGCTTGCAATACCCGCTGCCGCTCGGCGGGCTAAACGCGCGGCGCTCGCTGCTTTCGCTCGACAACCTGGTTGCCGCGATCGACACGGTCCTCGCCGCGCCGGGACCGCTGCGGCGGCCTTTCGTCATCGCCGACCGCGAGGCGCTCACCGTCCCGGAGATGATCGCGGCGCTGCGCCGCGGGCTCGGGCGCGGGCGCGGGCTGTTCCCGGTCCCGACGATGCTGCTCGGCGCTTTCTGCCGGGCGACCGGTCGCGAGCAGATCTTCACGCGGCTTGCCGGCTCGCTCGTGGTCGATCCTTCCGCGCTTGCGCGGCTGGGCTGGTCTCCCGCGGTCACGACGCCGGCGGGGCTGGAGCGGCTGGCGCGGGAGTGAAAGGTGTTTGCCGCGGCGACAGGCCGAGAGCCGCGCGATCAACTCGCGACGACGCTTGCGGAACCCGGCTGCGCTGACTCGATCTGACGTAACAGGTTTGGGACGAGCCTTTGGAGGTCCGCTAGCCGATTCGTTCGCGCCTGTAGGACAATGATCCGATTCAAAGCACCCAGATTCTGCTGAAAGGAAAGATTTCGATCGACCGTCACGAATGCGTCGAAATGCTGGGAGGCAAGGAGCAGCAACTCCCCGTTCTTTAACGTCGTCCATCCCATTTGCCGCGCGGTCTTGACGTCGTGACC